>NZ_FZMA01000011.1:0-14938 GCF_900197775.1 Helicobacter salomonis | reverse complement strand
TTTACGCGACTTGTAAGATTTGGATTGTCTGTCTTGGAATGTCTGGTATCATTTAGTATCTGTTTGTTAAGACATTTTATAATGGCGTATTATTTAATTCAAAATAATGAGGTGGTTCTCGTGCGCCAATGGTTACCTTATGTGCTTGTCATTGCGTTGTTGCATCTTGTGGGCTTGATACTCCTAGTCATGGCTAATCAACCTAGTTTTTACGCTCTTGCTACAGGGGCCTATGTGCTCGGGGCCAGGCATGCCTTTGATGCTGATCATATCGCTTGTATCGACAATACCGTGCGTAAACTTTCACAGCAGAAGCAGAATGCTATGGGTGTGGGTTTCTACTTTTCATTAGGGCATTCCAGTGTAGTGTTTTTGATGATCGTCGCCACTGCCTTTGCCGTGCATTGGGCTAATGAACACACCCCGATGTTCAAGGAAATCGGTGGGATTATCGGAACTTTAGTCTCTGGCTTGTTTTTGTTAATCGTGGGGATTTTGAATGCAGCGATTTTGGTAGACTTGTTGCGGATATTCAAACAAACCCGCGACAACGCACATTACAATCAGGAGCTATTGGAGGCTAAATTACAAGAGAGAGGTTTGATTGGACGCTTCTTTAAGCCTCTTTTCGCCTTTGTCTCTAAATCTTGGCATCTTTATCCCATCGGTTTTCTTTTTGGGTTGGGTTTTGACACGGCTAGTGAAATCGCGCTCATGGCATTGTCTGGGGCTGCGGTTAAAGTCAGTGTTTTGGGCATGCTCTCCTTACCCATTCTATTCGCCGCGGGGATGAGCTTGTTTGACACCTGTGATGGGATTTTTATGGTTAAGGCATACGATTGGGCTTTTAAAACCCCTTTACGCAAGATCTACTACAACATCACCATCACAAGTTTGGGGGTTATTGTGGCGTTGGTCATTGGCTTGGTGGAGCTTTTCCAGGTGCTGAGCGAAAAAATGCACTGGGAGTTTGGTGGCGTATTAGGCTATATTCAAAACTTGGATTTTGGAGATTTAGGCTACTATCTCGTGGGTATGTTCGTGTTAGTGTGGGCTATTTCGTATAGCGTTTGGAAATTTGGGCGCATTGAAGAGAAGTGGAGTAGGAATGCTGGAGCTTAGTCTGTGTAGAAAATACACAACTTAGTTGGTTTGCCAAACCGCATTAAGAAATAAGAATGGTTATCATGTTAGAATTTGTTGAACAAAAAAGTATGGAGATTCTAACATGCGTTCGTGGTTACCTTATGCTTTAGCAATTTTATTCTTACATCTACTGGTTTTGGTTTTATTAGTCCTAGCGGATAATCCGCTCTTTTATGGCACCGCACTCACGGCATATATTCTGGGCAGCAGACACGCCTTTGATGCCGATCATATCGCTTGTATTGACAATACCGTGCGTAAACTCACCCAGCAAAAGCAAGATGCAATGGGGGTGGGTTTTTACTTCTCTTTGGGGCATTCTAGCGTGGTGATTTTAGTAACGGTGGCTAGTGCCTTTGCCTTTCACTGGGCTAAACACCATGCCCCCATCTTGGAGGAAGTGGGCAGTGTGGTGGGTATGATGGTTTCAGGCTTGTTCTTGCTCTTGGTGGGTATTCTCAATGCCTCTATCTTGGCAGACCTCTTTAAGGTTTTAAAAGCTAGTCGCCAAAATAAATACACACAAGAAGCCCTAGAAACCATGTTGGATGAAAATGGTTTGATGAAACGCTTCTTTAGCTCTTTATTTGGCTTTATTTCTAAGAGTTGGCATGTCTTCCCTGTTGGTTTTCTCTTTGGTCTGGGTTTTGGAACGGCAAGCCAGATTGCCCTTTTGGCTTTGGCTGGCGTGGCGATTGAAACGAGCATTTTGGGAATGCTGGCCCTGCCCATCGCCTTTGCGGCCGGAATGACTTTGTTTGATACCTGCGATGGGATTTTTATGGTTAAGGCGTATGATTGGGCCTTCAAGACCCCTGTGCGTAAAATCTATTACAATATCACAATCACAAGTTTAGGTGTGATTGTTGCGCTAGGAATTGGCTCTATCCAACTCTTTCAAGTGCTTAGTGAACAAATGCACTGGGAGTTTGCAGGCATGCTAGGTTATATTCAAAACTTGGATTTTGAGCATTTAGGCTACTATATTGTTGGTGTTTTTGTCATCGTGTGGGCATTTTCCTATGGAATTTGGAAATTTGGGCGCATCGAGGAGAGATGGGGTATGCCTAGAGCATGATCTTGGAATCATTCCACCACGGGCATGATGATTGTCATAAAAGCATCTTTTCGGATCACAAAGGGCGTGTCCTGAGCATTGAGACAGAGCTCGAAAGTGGGGGTGGCGAGAGCATTGAGAGCATCGAGCAGGTAGCGTGCTTGGGCGTGGATTACAAAACCCTCTAGGGGGGTTTTGGCCTCTATGGAGGTAGAAGCAAAGCCGGAGCTTTCTGTTCTCGAGGATTCAAACTCAATTTTATCGGGATGGAAGATGATCTTGGTCACTGCTCCCAAGGCATGGGTAACATTAATTGCCTCCTTAAAATCTTGGGTCTTGAGATTGATTTGGTGTGCAAAACTGGCGGGGATAATGGCCTGATAGCTGGGATATTTCCCGCTGATGAGTTTGGAAAAAAGCACCATTGAGGCGTTCTTGAAAAAGAGCATGCTGGCTTCTTGTGAATCTTCAGATTTTTTAGGTTCGTAAAACATGTCAAAATCTCCCCTAAAGAGTTTAATGATCTCGAGCATGGCACGCTTGGGAAGGATAAATTCTGTGCGCGTATCTGTATTTAATTTTTCCACCTCCATCTGCACTAAAGAAAGCCGTCTAGTATCTGTGGCTACAAGTTCTAAACTTTCTTGAAGTGCCAAAAGGACACCTGTAAATTCGTACTTAGACGCATTCGTTGTGATCACTTGGGCAAGCTTTTTAAAGTGATCGCCCAAAGTAGTGTCGCTAAAATGCACATGGGGCAGGTGCGCATAGGCAGGGAATTCTGGAAAATATGCCTTGTCAAATAAAGGTAGCTTAAATTTAGAACGCTTGAAGCTTACATGTACAAAATCCTCCTGGCGCTCTAGCATCAAGTCGCCCGACTCTAATTTAGACACAATGTCTAGCAAGTGCCTTGCATTCAGGGTTGCACTACCTTCCTCTTGTGCGCTAACTTCTAAAGTTAAACACAAGCCCATTTCTAGATCATTGGCTTGCAACACTAGCACATCTTGCTGCGCCTCCATGCACACATGAGAAGCAATGTTGCTTGAATCCTTTTTATCAGTAAAGGCAATCAGGTCCTTGAGCGCGCTTTCTAGCTGGGTTTTGGCAATGACAAACTTCACAAATTTCCTTTAGACGATTTTAGGATAAGAGGCCTAAACCCCAAATCCAATATTTTTAGCGCCCTCAAAATTGCCTCGTCTTTCCTTGTTGATTTCGACGAGAAAGTCCTCTAGGGTAAAAGTGGGGTGTGGGTAGGTTGCAACTCTGTAGGCGGTGTTCTTGACAACCAAGGCAATCTGCCCTCCACTTAGAGCATACCTTGCAAGAGCATGAGCAAGAGTTTTGGGAGTATGTGGAGGAGCGTAGGGGGCATTTTGAGGCAGGTGTTGTTGCCATAGCTGCACGCGTTGCTCAAAGGTGGGAAGTTTGAATTCGATTTTATGGTTGAAACGGCGTGAAAAGGCAGTATCCAAATTTTCTAACAAATTAGTGGTGGCGATAAGCACCCCTTCAAATTTCTCAATCTGATGCAAAAAGATATTTTGCATTTGGTTGTGCATTTTATCTGCCCCACTGCCCGCTGTAGTGCGACTGCTTAAAAATTGATCGGCTTCGTCTAAGAAGAGGATGGGAGGATTTTTGCATTGCTTGGCAATCTTGTGGTAATCGTCAAAAATCTTGCGCACATTCTTCTCGGATTCACCCACATACATGGAGAGGATTTTAGAGCAATCAAAACACAACACTTCTTTTTTCAAGCTCTTGGCCAGGGCGAGCGCACTCATGGTTTTACCCGTGCCTGGAGGACCATAGAAGATGATCTTAGCCTGGATATGATGGCGCGCTCCACTTTTTACTCCCCATGCTTTGAGGCGTGCTTGTATCGCAGGCTCCATTTGTTTGCGTAGAATTTCTAAGGTTTCCCTAGTTTTTTGACTTAAAATAACCGCATCTAAACCTACTTTGGGTTCTAAGGCCTCGAAAATATCACTATCTTTGAGAATATGTTTGAGGGTGGCGTTGCCTTTGATGTGAGGGTTAGGTGCAGTGATAGCATTGATCACCCATTCTTGCAAAAAGTATTGGCGAATCATCCCTCGCTCAAAGGGATCAAGCAGTTCCTCAAAATCCATAATATGTTTCTTGATGAGGGTGCTCTGAGGGCCTAATAGAATAGCATTGCTCTGGCGTGCACTCCCATCTGCGCTGAGTAAATTTAGCAGGCTTTTAAAATCACAAGTATCTTCTTGTCTGCTGTAATCCTCTCCGTACTCATTCTTAAGTAGGGCAAAGAAGAGGGTCGTTTCCTGAGCACTCAAGGCATGTTTATGTAAAAATTTTTGGACGGACAGAGGGTTAGAGGTGAGCTCTGTGCGCGCCCTGATCTTGTGCTCTAAAAGTTGTAATTGTTGCTGAGTGTGCGTGCTAGCTTGGAGGGTTTTTTGTCGCTGGAGCTTACGTAGCAAGTCAATTTTTAAAAACCAGTCATTGAAGTAATCGAGATGATCTTCATAGGGAGTGGTATCTAAAAATGGGTGTGCGCTGTGCCCTTCTTGGGCGAGTTTGAAAAACGCAGAACTAAGGGTAATGCAACTATCCATTAATTCTAGGAGCAAGACTTCCGAGCGTTTAATGCGCTTTTCTTGGGAAATCCATTCGAGCTCTAAGAGATTTCTCACATGCTCAAGATAATTGAGAGCTTGGTAATCATGGGTTTGGAAAAGAGCCTCTAATAGAGGTAAGACTTCCACCTCCACATGGCCTTTGAGATATTCTTTGGCTAAATATTGCAGAATCAAGGCCTCTTCTACGCTACATTTGAGTGCGTAGAAAATGCGTGCCTGCTTGACATCGCTTGCCTCCAAAAAATCGATTAGGTATTGCATTAGGATTCGATCTGAGCTTTCTTGTCCCGTGTGCTCAAGACAATGGGAGTACCTAAAAACCCGAACTTTTGGCGCAACACATTCACGAGATAGCGTTTGTAACTAAAATGCAAGGCTTTGGGGCGATTCATCACTAGAGCAATTTGGGGTGGACAGGAAGCAAACTGAGTGCTGTAGTAAATGCGTACAATCTTGCCATGGTCGCTGGGCAGGGGATGCTTTTGAGTTGCCTCTGTAATGACCTGATTAAGTGTGCTGGTAGAAATGCGTTTAGAAAAATGTGCATACACCTCCAGGATTTTGTCTTTAATTTTTTCAATGTGTCGCTTGTCTAGCGCGCTGGCTGTAATCGTGGGCGCGTAGTGCAGAAATTTGAACTTATGCGTGAAATTCTCCATAATTGCCTCAAACTTGGCATGCTTAATGTCCCATTTATTAAACACAACTACCACACCCAAACGATGTTTATCTACCAAAGCGGCGATCTTCTCATCTAGCTCTACAAAGGGAGTGCTAGCGTCCAATACCAAGATGGCAATTTGGGATTGCTCGAGTACCTTCGTTGTGCGATCTAGGGCGTATTTCTCTAACCCCTGAATTTTGCTTCTTTGACGCAAACCCGCTGTATCCACGAAGCAAATTTCCTGCCCTTGGTAAGTAATACTCTGATCCACTGGGTCAATGGTTGTGCCCGCGATCTCTGAAACTAGGGCGCGTTCTTGTTGCACTAAAGCATTGAGTAGGGAGCTTTTTCCCACATTCACGCGTCCGATAATGCCCACTTGAATCGCAGGCGTGTGGAGGAGCATCTCTTGAGGAGTCTTTTGAAAATTTAGCGCAGTGATCACAGCCTCTATGAGGGTTTGAAGACCTCTATTGTGGCTAGCTGAAACACAAAACATTGCCTTCGCCCCAAAACTCGCAAAACCATAGGCCTCCATCTCCTCTTGATCATTATCTATTTTATTGACAATGAGAAAGCAATGCTGCACCTTTTGGCACATCTGGTGAAAATAATGCTTATCCTCATCTAAGGGCATTTGCTTTCCATCTACAACATAGAGCACGAGATCACATGTTTGGATTATCTCGAGGCTGTGTTTGGTGATCTGGGCTCCTAAAACATGTCCAGGATCGAGACCTCCAGTGTCTAAGAGTCGCACAAAATACCCTCCTAGAGAAACCACGGCCGGTTTAATATCTCTAGTTGTGCCTGCGACTGCGGAGGTGATGGCTCGTCTGCCCTTAGTTAGGCAATTAAATAGGGAGCTTTTCCCTACATTAGGGCGACCTACAAGAGCGATCACGGACATCCTAAGCCTGTATTGCTAGGTTTTGCTTTAAGCATGAAGTTTACTAAAACCCCTATAATTAAGACATAGTTACCTATTATATGCTTTAAAACTTAAGAAGGGTTTTTTGATGAGAAAAGTGTTTGGGGCACTCAATTCTGATAATCTTTATGGCGTTGTCGCGGTCTGTGTTGCTATCCTTCTAGGTTCTTTTGGATGCGCTCAACATCCCTACACCAACCAGCCTATTAGTTATAATTTCAATTACAAAGAAGATATCACCAATACGGTTAACCATAATCATGCTACACCATCCCCTAGTCCATCAGCTAGCACGACTACTACCAAACAAGTCATCAAGGTTAAGGGAGATAGTCCTAAAAAGGTTGTATTCTCCCAAGAGAACTATTATCCTTTAAAACAAAAAGATGTGGGTGTTATGGAATCCCATGGCAAACTTTTCTTGGAGATTTACTCCTTTAAATTGCAGAAATTCATGCAGGGGGAGACATTGTCTACTAAGAGGCAAACCCAAATCTTTTCTCTCAACGATTCGGCAACGCGAATCACTAATGTGGAGGGGCGAATTAATACCTATAAATACTCGCAAAAACCTGAGACAGAAGCCAGTATCAACACTTCTTACCAACGCTATGCGCTCAAGCCTAGAACGCCCACGCGCTTTCAAATCATCATTGATAAAATCCCCTATAAATTCAATGTTACCGGTTGTCGTGTGGTAGTTAGCAAACAACTCATCGATACTTTTGCACAGAGCAAGGAAATCACCATTAATCTGGACTTCAAACGAGAGTTGCGCAATAAAGCAAGTTTCGAACTCTTTTTAGAATGCCCTAGATAGTGGCGACCCCTGAAAGATTTGAACTTCCGTTTCCACCTTGAAAGAGTGGTATCCTTGGCCACTAGATGAAGGGGTCTTGCGGAGAGTGTTGTTTAAATGAGGTGGCGGAACGGACGGGACTTGAACCCGCGACCCCCTGCGTGACAGGCAGGTATTCTAACCAGCTGAACTACCGCTCCATGGTGGTCGCTATAAGACTCGAACTTATGACATCCACCTTGTAAGGGTGGCGCTCTACCAACTGAGCTAAGCGACCTGTGGTGACTCCTAGGGGATTTGAACCCCTGTAACCACCGTGAAAGGGTGGTATCCTAACCACTAGATGAAGGAGCCTGGTGACCCGTGCTGGATTCGAACCAGCGGCCCATTCCTTAAAAGGGAATTGCTCTACCTGCTGAGCTAACGGGTCATTTGCACGAAAGAGTAATATTACAATTTTTACAAGGCTTTGTCAAGACTAAATGTGCTAACATAACCCACATTAACTCTTTAAGGTCATTATATGGGTTTTGCGGATTTTCTAAAAAACTTAAAGAAGAACAGAGTGCAAGCATCTAAACAAGACATGCCAAGCCATTGGATTAAATGCCCCCAGTGCAATGCACTGATGTATTACAAAGAAGTGTTTGCCAAACATCATGTCTGCTTGAAATGCCATTACCACTTTCGCATGGGGGCTAACGATCGCATCGATTTTCTCTGCGATCCGGGGACTTTTGTCGAGTTTGATAAAGAACTTAAACCCGTCGATCCACTCAACTTCGTGGACAAAGAGAGTTATAAACAACGTGTGAAGAAATACCAGGCTAGAACGGGGCGGCCTAGCTCAGTGATTGGCGGAGAGGGGGAAATCAATGGAATCAGAATGCAGGTCGTGATCTTTGATTTTGCCTTTATGGGAGGCTCTTTGGGCTCTGTAGAGGGGGAGAAGATCGTGCGTGCCATTGATCGAGCGGTGAAAAAACAACAAGCTCTTTTGATCGTCTCAGCCAGCGGGGGGGCGCGCATGCAGGAATCCACTTATTCGCTCATGCAAATGGCCAAGACTAGTGCAGCCCTTAACAAACTCTCAGAGGCCAAATTGCCCTTTATTTCCCTGCTCACAGATCCAACCTTTGGAGGTGTGAGCGCGTCTTTTGCCTTTTTGGGCGATCTCATCATTGCCGAACCGGGCGCGATGATTGGCTTTGCAGGCGCGCGTGTGATCAAGCAGACTATCGGAACGGAGTTGCCTCCAGGTTTCCAGAGTGCGGAATTTTTATTAGAGCATGGCTTGATTGATATGATTATCCAGCGTAAAGACCTTAAAAAGAGTATCAGTGACCTGGTAGGCATGCTCACGCACACATGACCTATTGTATTTACGCCATCGCTAAACCTAATCCTCAACTTATCCCCCTTGTCCAGCACTACCAGCGCCAGTGCCAGCAATTTAATGCGACTTTGCAAGTGGTGGATATCCCTCCTAAGGGGGCAAATCAAGTCAGCTACACCAAAGCCCTAAGCCCCTATCTCAAGCCACGCACACTCGCTCTAGCACTGCACCCCAGTGGCGTTAGTTATACCAGTGAGAGTTTTAGCCAATTTTTAGCTGCGCATGCCCGTGTGCATTTTTTCATTGGAGGCGCTTTGGGATTTGAGAAGGCCTTTCTAGATCAATGCAGCACTCTTTCCTTGAGTGCACTCACATTCAGCCACGAAATCGCTAAATTAGTGCTATGTGAACAAATCTTCAGAGCACTAAGTCTTTTACACCACCACCCCTACCACAAATAGAGCTATTAGCTACTTTAGGCTATAATGCGCGTTTTGGAGGAAGCTTATGAAACTGCGTTATTATACGGCTTTTACGCTGTTGTTTATCATTGTATTGGGTTGGTATGTACATGGCATCGCTCCGGGTTATTTTTCCATTTCTATCTCTACAAGCACTTTAGATTTGCCCATTGCTCTTTGGGCTGTGGGGATTGTGTTGCTCTTCTTTGGGTTTACATTGCTCTTTGTGCTCTATGGCAATGTTACAGGCTTATTCTCTCGCTACCATGAGCGGCGCGATCTAGATAAACTCGTGCAACAGATCATAGAGCAGGATATCAAAAATACTTTCACCAAATCTCATTACCATAACCCTACTTTTTCTACCCTCTCTAAGGTTCTTAGTCGTTTTAATCTCCATGCCGATCCAAGCAGCCCTGAAAGCGGGTATGAGAAAATCGATCGTCTTTTTACCTATTACCAAGACATCAATGAGGATCGCGCCGTAGATTTGCACAAGTACGATTTTGCCCCTCAGAATCCCTTTTATCTCCACAATCTGCGTAACCAAGTTCACCAAGACCTCAAATACGCGCAGGATTTTCTCAAGCGTGAGGACCTAAATCCAGAGATCAGGCGCGCCGCACTCATCGCTATCATGGAGCGTGGATCGAGCAAAGACTTAGCTAAGGCACTTAAAGGGGCTCAAAAACTCTTAGACAAAGATGTTTTGGATCGTCTCCTTGATACTTACTGGCAAGGTAAAACTATACTAGAGCAAGAAGAAATGGTGCGTTTGTGCACTCTGGTGGGCTATGAGGGGCGAGACTATTTGCGTTTGGCCAAGCAATCCAAGGCTTTCCTTGCTCCAGATGCACGCTTTAAATTTTTCGAAGCTCTAGCAGCCAAGGACGAGCACGCTGAGAAGAGCTTTCTCTATGTTATGCTCGATTTGGAGATGATTGATCAGGCCAGAGAACGCTTGAATAGCCACCCTAAGGACGAGTTTATGGCGATCAACGCCTACTTAGAGCTCAAAACCCTAGATAAAACCTACCCCCTAGAAGTTTTCTTTGGAACCCCTAGTGCACGCTTGCACTAGAAATACCCACACCACTCTGTGCACGAAAATCCTGGGCTTTAAAGCCAGCCTTATCCACTTGCGCGCGTGCGCTGCGATCGAGCTTGGAAATCAAGATAATTAGGATAAAAGTCAAGGGCATGGAAAAAATAGCTGGGTGATCATAGGGGAAAATGGCTTGCGCATGGCCGAAACTTTTTACCCAGATGCTAGGGCTGAGTAAAACCATGGTAACCACCGCTAGCCAACCAATCAAGCCACCCCAGAAAGCTCCCTTTGTAGTCAGGTTTTTCCAATAGATACTTAAAAAGAGAATGGGAAAATTGACACTGGCAGCAATACCAAAGGCAAGCCCAACCATAAAGGCGACATTTTGGTTCTCAAACACGAGCCCCAAGATAATGGCTAGCACGCCCAATGAAATAGTGGCACCTTTGGTAACCTTTATTTCCAATTTGGGATCGCACACTCCCCCCTTGTAGACATTGACGAACAAGTCATGACTAATCGCCCCAGCCCCTGAAATTGCTAATCCAGAGACAACGGCCAAAATGGTCGCAAATGCTACGGCGCTAATAAAGCCCAAGAACACATCCCCTCCTACCACTCCTGCTAAATTGATGGCCACCATGTTTTTCACCCCATTATAAGTGCCATCTGAGTTGACAAAGTCAGGGTGTGCGTAGAGCAATGCAATGGCACCAAATCCAATAATGAAGGTCAAAATATAAAAGTAACCAATGAAACCAGTCGCGTAAAAGACGGATTTACGCGCTTCTTTGGCATCTTTAACTGTGAAAAAGCGCATCAAAATATGGGGCAAACCCGCTGTCCCAAACATGAGCGCAAGTCCCAAGGATACCGCTGCAGTTGTGTTGGGTAAAAAAGTGCCCGGAGCCATGATGGCCTCACCCTTTGGGTGGTGTTTGATGGCTTGGGCAAAGTAATAGCTGAGATCAAACTTGGTGAGATACAAAATCATCACAGCCATAAAGCTGGCTCCCAACAAAAGTAGAATTGCCTTGATAATCTGGACCCATGTCGTGGCGTGCATGCCCCCAAAAGCGACATAACAGATCATCAAAATACCAACTAATATTACTGCTAGAGAATAGGGAAGTCCAAACAGCAATTGAATGAGCTGCCCTGCTCCTACCATTTGCGCAATTAAATAGAAAATCACAACACTTAAAGCACTGATGGCAGAGAGAAGCCTGATGGGTTTAGATTCTAGTCGATAGGCCGTGATGTCTGCAAAGGTAAATTTACCAAGATTGCGGAATTTTTCAGCAATCAAGAATAGAATAATGGGCCATCCAACTAAAAATCCTACAGAGTAAATCAGTCCATCAAAGCCATTGGTAAACACCAAAGCTGTGATACCCAAAAAGCTCGCCGCACTCATATAATCTCCAGCGATAGCGACTCCGTTTTGCAAACCTGTGATATTCCCCCCTGCAGTATAAAAACCGCTGGCACTCTGGCTTTTCTTACTAGAGTAATAGGTGATGAAAAGAGTGCTTAACACGAAGAGAGCAAACATGGAAACAGCTGTCGGGTTGAATGCCTGTTTGTTCACTTGCATGTCTGAAAAACCCGCACCTCCAAGAACACCTGCGCCACATAACCCAATGAATATGAATAAGAATTTAAATTTGGCCATGCTGCATGCCCTCCAATGCGCCATTCTGTTTGAGCTGATCGAGAATTTCCGCCTGCCTACGATCAAAGTATTCATTTGCCAAAAAGGTGTAGAGTCCTGTCAACGCAATACATAGCAGAATCAGAAAAACTCCAGCCATGATGCCCAGTGTAATGGCACTAGGCCCTAGACGATAGGCTAAGACTTCAGGAAAAAGTCCAATCCCCAATACAAATGCGTAGTAACACACAAAAACCCCGACAGCGAGCCACCAACTGACCTTAGTTCGCATGGTTACGAACGCCTTCCACGACCGCACACATTCTTGAGACATTTTTTGCATGCATTCTCCTTTCGATATTGCTTAAGAGAAGTGTTGCACAGATTAACTAAAATACTGAGTGTCTTCAGCCTTCACATTCTTCCTATTGAGATGTGATTGTGATATTTAGTAACGATAAAAACTATCTGCCCGGGCATTACAGCCCGCAAGTTTTAAGTGTCACACAGAGCTCCGCACAAACCTAATTAAGGATGTGTAAAATCGATACGCGAGATGTAGCCACAAAACAGGTATAAAATCATTCTCTTAGGATATAAAACCTGAAGAAAAGGCTATACGCTGTAACTAGACTACAAGGATACTATGTGGCGTTCATTACAATTGCTAAAAAGGGGTGGGTTTTTTGCTTGAAAGAAAACAACAACAAGGGTCACCACATGCGCCCATCTATAACCCTCATTTGGCTCTGCTTACTTTCCATGCTTTGGGCTAACCCCTCAGATTTTGACACCAAAGCCACCAAACGGGTGTATTTGCATTTTGTCCCCTCTTCCAAACCAAAGGCTGTGTTTATGATCTTAAAGCAGGTGCCCTTACACTCCACCTCTTTTAATGTGCTGTTAGCGCAGAATGTGCAGACCCAAGAGCAAGAAGTGTCTTTATGGGATCCCAAAAGTAGTTTAATGTTAGCTGCCAACGGAGGGCTGGTTTTGCCCGATCCAAGAGATTACAAGCAAATCCTAGAGTTGCGTCAGCAAGCAGCAAAGCATAATGCCCCCTTGCAAAAGGAGCGTTTTATCAGCACGCATGCTAAGGATTTTAAAGCATTTATTAAGGCACTGCCCCCAAAAAACATTATGACCCTAGAATCCCCATCTAAACACCCCTCTAAAGAGGTCTATTACATCGCCCAAGGAGCTTTGCCTAAAGAGGTTGTGGCTAAACTGGAAAAGCTCGCTAAAGAGGCAAGGGTGCATGTGGTGTTATTAGGAGAATACCCTATTGAAAGTATGGAGAATACTCTCTTCTTGGGGGCAGCTCTTTGCTTACAATATTTCCAACAAAACTTACAACACCTTAGCACCATAGCGCGTTTGCAACAATGCACGCGTTTAGACCCTGATGCGTTGGATACTGATGCGTTAGAATATAAATTCAAGGCGCGCATCACCCAGAACATCAAGTTAACCCTAAGATTTGGGCTTGCTAAAAATCGCGTTACAGATTCAGATGATCTGGCTTTCTTCTTGCCCCTCTTTTACACACTCCCTAAAAAGGATTAACCATGCGTTTGTTAATGTTATTATGCCTTTGTATGGGTAGTTTGCTTGCTGGTGGGCTTACCAGTGAGGATAATTTACAAGCGTTGTCTAAGTTTTTAGGTGCTAATCCCCTTGAAAAAGAGCGCACGAGTTTAAATGCTAAGTTTGATGTGGTGGTTGCCGTGCGCTCTAAAGTATATGACAAATTGTATGTCTTTGTAGTGAGTAAAGATAACAGCCAAGCTTACAGGGCTCAAGATTTCTTAGAGCGCGCCACGCCCCAAGAGAAAACCTATATCCAGCAGAGAATACAAGAGGCGCGCGCCTATGAGAACACGCCCCCTAAGATTAGGGATATGTTAAACAATAAGGTGCCTGAAGGGGATGATGAGGGAGAAGAAACCGACCCTAGAGACATCGCCCTTTTATCTCTAAAACCCTTAGAAGGGACAGATTTTAACATCGCCCAGATCAAGGATTATAGCCAAGCACATCAAGGCGCATTCTATGGTTGGGGTGTGCGCACCACCACTTATAGCACATGGATTTTAGACAAGGGCAACACTTTGGCTATTGAACTCACTAACCCTTCTGGTGGATTTAAGCAAGCCCGCCAAATGATTAGGCAGAGCATGCAAGAGATGCAAAAGGCTAATGATGCCTACTACCACCGCGATTTTAACGCCCTTTTTGATCTCATTCCTACCTCTCAAATCGTTACGATCCTCTCTCAAAACCCCCAAGCTAAAGACCTCTATATTGTCTTACCCAGTGTGGCTGATAGTAATATGGAGATTTTCGCTCAAAGCCAGCGCATTGTGGAGGATTTTCCCCAAATGCTTAAAAAGGCAAATCTGCATATCATCCTCACGGATGAGCGAAACACCGATAACAATGGCGATATCCAAACCTTTAACCACCAAGTCCGTTGCCGCCAAAACAACGCCACTAAAATTGCCTTGTTCCAAAATTATTTTGCCATTAAGGGCACTTATTATGTCAATCTTGATTGCTCCAGCCCCAAAGAGAAGCACCCAGAACACAAATGGGCTAATTGGCAAGATGCCTTTTTTGGCATGGGAGCTTGTGGTAATAGAGTGGTGGATTACCACCCTGTGCCTTTTATTTATGAATACAAAAGAGAGGATTGAGGATTGAAAGATTGCGTTTTTACCCCTTGATATAAGGCTAGCACCAACATAGCTGTGCTAATATTTGTGCAATCAAGGGGTAATACCCTTGGGGTTGGGGCATCAACCTTTGGAATAGGGAATGTAAGACTCCAAATGGAGCTGTCCCGCTTGAAGCCGCGATCTCCACTAAAGCTAGAATCCTCTAACTTTAGTTATGGGAGAGTATGTCAACTCTAGAGCACAACAAAACTCTGCCCCCATATCACACAAATAGCACTCCCATGAGTAGCGTATATCAGTGCTTTTTTTGTGATCTTTCTACACCCCTAAGTCCTTTTGTAGGCAAACCCAAGACCTTAGCCATTAAAAGAAATAATCTGGGTGATCATTTCCTGTGCCTTGTATGTGAAAAAGAGGACGAGCCGGCGAAAGTAGACAAACAGACACAAAAGAAGCTTAGGGTCTTTGCACCGCACTTGAAGCCATCTGCAAGCCATGGGAAGAAAGTCGCAGGGTTGTGGCTTAAAACTT
>NZ_FZMA01000054.1:0-926 GCF_900197775.1 Helicobacter salomonis | reverse complement strand
TGGTCTAAGATGGAGGGTTGGTTCTCTGCAGGGCTTAAGTTGGATTTAAGAGGGGGGGTGGTAGTTTCCGTTTTGGAGCTGGTTGCGTCTAAGGGCGTACTCGAGTTCACCTCGGGGGTATTCCCGCTATCTTTGGATAGTCGTATGCTCGCTCCACTAAAATCGCGGTTTTTCTCTAAAAGCCCATTCTCCTTATACATCGTTCTTAGATTTAAGGCATTGTGCTTTTTGCTGACAATCTCTATCACCATTGCATAACCATTGATTTGTTTGCCCGCTAAAAGTGTGGTGATGTCCTTATGCTTTTGTATTTCTATTTTGTCTGCGCTATTGACAATCTCGGGGTAATTAGCAATATCCTCCAATTTGACTGCGGGTTGTTTGCTCTTTTCTACTAATACAGAACCCTCCCCATGTCTTCTCTCAATATGCTTTAACGCGTCTCCATCAAAGAGCATTTTCACGGGTTGACTGGGGTCTAACTCTAAATGCTCTAAGATTTGGGGATTAGTCAAATCCCCTACCCAAACCTTAGCATCCTTATGCCTTTTGACCTCCTCTAAAAATTCCTCTGTAATCTCTTCAGGTCTAGCCTTTCTCAAAGGCTTTCTAGGGTCTAGCAAATCCCCACTATCTATCGGGGACTTTCCCCCTCCCCCATCTGGTGTGTCTTTAGGCGGCTGTAAGGCTCCCCCCTCTGAACCCTTAGGCAGTGCTAATCCTCCTTCCTCATTAGTGGGTAACCCCCCCTCTATCTCTCTAATTAACGCCTTAGTAGTGTTGTCAAACTCCACACGCTTGGCTAGAGTGTGGAGGTGTTGCTTAAAGTCTGAGACACTATGACTCTTGTGCAAAGCGGCTTTGATGTGATATCTAAAGGCGGCACCACTCACCTTGTCATTGAGCGCTTTGGCAAAGGGAATATA
>NZ_FZMA01000066.1:0-1148 GCF_900197775.1 Helicobacter salomonis | reverse complement strand
GCCCAGCAACGCCATGACCAGATCATTGCAGACAAAGAAGCCGCTGCAGGTCTCAAAGAGAATGAGCGCATTCTTGAGATAGGCCAACCCATTCCCATGCAAAGACTGGAACACTCAGCTGGGAGTCTGAGCCTAGATGATGAGCAAATCTATCCCCTAGACTTTGCTATTGTCAAAGCCAAAGACCTCAAACCCAATTTCATGCAGGGCACAGGCACACAGACACGCACCCAGATGAACCAGCACATCATCAATCAGATCGCCCAAGACTTCAAAGCAGAGATGATTCTAGGCAGGGGAGGCTTTGAAGATGTGCCCGTAGTCTTACAGGATGGCCAGGTCTTAGTGGGCAATCACCGCACACAGGGCATGCAGAGCTTTAGCCCTAGCAGCAGAGAGACTTACCACAAGGCCATCTTAGAGGCCTATAAGCTAGACTTAGCCCCTGATGAACTCTTAGTGCGCACGCCTAAGAATGCTAATCTAAGCCCTGCAGAATTGCTCAATCTAGCTGCAGCCAGCAATAAGCAGAGGGCTAGCACTCCAGGAGATAGACTGCTAGGAGCACTAGGCAAGTACGATGCCCACATCACTTCTGAGAACCTCAAAGCTCTAGCCCAACCTGCGCAGAGTGTCGATGAGCTAGCCAATAGAGTGGCTAGACTATTAGACATCCAATCTCCTAAAAGCCCTGCTAAGGAAGAGACCAACATGGCTTTGCTAGCCCATGTCGCACGCAACACCCCCGATCTGAGTTTGTCCCAAGTGCTCAACCATGCGCATAAGATTTTAGATCATGAGCAGTATGACAAGCTCAAAGATGCCTTTGTCTACAATGCAGGCAGTTTTTACAATTTAGCGCATAATTCCACATTCCCCCAACTAAACCTAGCCCCCTATCTGACCCAAGCCATGGATGCCACTGCTAAAGCTCTAGCCTATGGAGAGCGCGCTAAGGGCTTTGAGCAGCTTTACAGCGAACTCTACCAATTAGTGCACTTGAGCGATGCCGCTCTAAAAGAGAGCTTGAAACTGCGCCCTGCGATATTCCAAGACACTCTAAGCCAAGTGTTAGGCGCAGGGTTTGCGCGCTTCATGCGTTTGGAAAATCCTAAAGGCCAACTCCATGAGTTCTTAAAAAACCTTCC
>NZ_FZMA01000046.1:0-2449 GCF_900197775.1 Helicobacter salomonis | reverse complement strand
AGGGCTTAACTCTTGGAGTAGAGGAGCTAAGACATGCTTAGCATGCAAGTCTCTGGTAATCTTGCAAGCCACTAAGGCAAGCAACTAAGCTAGGGGAGTGTGTTAATGGCCATGTCCATGGCGCCCATGATAATGCCCTTGCAAACATCAAAAGCAATCGCGATCACAAATAGACACAAGATCGGCCCAACTTCTACCCCAACCCAAATCAAGATGCCGTAGAATATATAGCTTATTCAAACCCCCTTGAGCCTGCCTTATTAAACCACAGCTTTGGATAGAAGCACCACCTTACCCTTCTAACTCCCCTTAAGCTTTAAACAAGTAACTAAGTTGACACACTTCCCGCAGCTTAAAACTAGAAGACCCTCCTGCTACCAAAGTCCGCCCATCAACGAATCTTAAAACTCTCACTCTGAAAGTTGACGCCCTCCAACTCTTATGAGCGACATTATGACATAAACTAACACCGACTATCCTCTAGTTAAAGCTAGGGACTTTAGGGCATACATGCTAGATTATTTAATTTGATCTCTAGTTAATCTTGTAGAGTGCTATAATTAATAAGAAAGGTTATCATCATGAAAATATTTAATATTGGCAAAAAGATCCTCTATCTCTTACTGGTTAATCTTGTGGTCTTTTGCATCATGTTGTTTTTGTTTTTGCAGAGCAATAATGCGCAGATTAAGCATGCTGAGGACATATTCACGCAAAATTTTATAGAGAGTGTTAAAGATAGAATTAAGTTGCCTACAGATGCCATGGCACAAGCTCTAGGCAATTTGTTAAGGTCGGCCACAACACTAGAGGAAAAACAGAAGATAATAACTACTGCCGTGCACAATTTTAGATACGAGAATGATAAATCTGGTTATTTCATTGTGTATGACAAATATGTAGGAGTGTTTAATGTGTATAAAAAATTAATTGGAACTGATATTGAGAATATAAAGGATAAAAATGGGAAGTATTTTGTGCAGGATCTTTACAAAGCTTCGTTAAATGGTGGAGACTTTGTGTACTATACTTTTAACAAACCTTTACCTGATGGGCGCATTATAAGTGCTGAAAAAATAGCTTATTCTCAGGCTATTCCGGGACAAAAAGGCTGGTGGATTTCTACAGGTGTGTATATAGATAATATTAACTCAAAGACTAGCGCAGTTGTTGATAAAATCGAAGTTGCACTTTCAAAGAAATTCTATTTGTATTCAATCATATGCGTCGTATTGATCGCATTTGTGATTGTTCCTTTATACTATATTTTTTATAAAAATGTTACCACTTCGATTAAAACCCTTAAATATGGTTTAGATGAATTTTTCGCCTTTATAAATCATGAAAGCACAACAACGCCCACAATAAAAATCAATACAAAAGACGAACTAGGCCAGATGGCAAAACAGATCAACACAAACATACAAAAAGCAAAAGACTTCATACAAAGAGATAAACAAGCCATTAATGACCTAACAGCTGTGTCTAAACAAATTGAGAAAGGTAACCTGCAAGCAAGAGTAGTGAGCGATCCGGCGAGTCCACAATTGATAGAGCTGAAAAATGTACTTAACTCCACTCTAGGCATTCTGCAGAAGAAAATAGGCGCAGACTTAAATGTCATAGAGGACTTACTGTCTTCGTATAAGGCATTAGACTTCAAGAATGCAATACCAAAGGCATCGGGGGATATAGAAATTTCAATCAATGCAGTCGTGTCCGAAATCAAAAAAATGTTGGTGTCTTCACTCGACTTTGCCAATGCTCTCAATAAGGAAATGAAGGATTTAAATAGTGCCATCACAAATATGCAGAGCTCTTCAACTAAACAAGGCGTATCTCTAGAGCAAACAGCCAACGCCCTAGAAGAAATCACAGCTTCAATGCAGGCTGTGAGCTCCAAAACTGAAAATGTGATCCAGCAATCCGAAGATATTAAGAGTATTACAAGCATCATCAAAGACATAGCAGATCAAATCAACTTATTAGCACTAAACGCAGCCATAGAAGCAGCAAGGGCTGGCGAACATGGCAGAGGTTTTGCCGTGGTAGCTGACGAAGTACGCAAACTGGCCGAGAGCACTCAAAAAAGCTTAGGCGAGATTGAAACCAACACAAATATCCTCGTGCAGAGCATCAACGATGTGGCTAATTCCATACGCGAACAAACAGAGGGCATCACTCAGATCAACCAAACAATGGACGCGCTCGAGCAAGTTACCCAAGAAAATGCAAGTATTGCACAGACTTCTTCAGTCATCAGTCAAAATGTGCAAGACATAGCGCACCACATCCTAGAAGATGCGCATAAAAAACAATTTTAGCGTGTTCTATACGCGTTAGCACATTGGCTTTTCGTACTTGCATGCGAGTGCTTTTTAGCTTTGGACACGGGGCTTTTAGCTTTAATTTGCAAGACTTTTAGAGACCCCCCACCCCTTCAGCCACT
>NZ_FZMA01000012.1:0-6224 GCF_900197775.1 Helicobacter salomonis | reverse complement strand
TGGGAACATGGGTTTTCCTGGCACTTTTTCGGGGACGTGTTGTCGCAATATCGGTGGGGTTAAGGAGCTCGCCCATTTGGATTTAGGTAATGGCGTATGCCGCCACTTAGACCCACAGACTCAGCAATGCCGTATTTATGACGACCGCCCCCAAATTTGCAGGGTAGACACCATGTATGAGAAGGTATTTTACAAACACTACAGCCTAGAGGAATTTTACCAGCCACGCCGTAAAGCCCCTAGCTTTAGCTATGGGGATAGTTGGCTAGCACCAGCATGGCTGTGCTAATATTTGTGCAATCAAGGGGTAATACCCTTGGGGTTGGGGCATCAACCTTTGGAATAGGGAGTGTAAGACTCCAAACGGAGCTGTCCTGCTTGAAGCCGCGATCTCCACTAAAGTTAGAATCCCCTAACTTTAGTTATGGGAGAGTATGTCAAAACCAAAAAACCCGCACCCTTGTGGATCAAAGCCGCCATGCGCAAGGCATTGAGGGACAAGATTTGGATTCCAAAACCCAAAGTGCTTTTGGCAGCAAAGAGATGATCGTTTTACAATAAAAGCAGAGTTAAATCCATAGTGGCATGACCGCTATGGTGAGCGTGAAAGACCGATGGGCGTTTGAAGATCATGCTCACCCCCTATGACAAGCAACAGAATACAATCCCCCCAAGCGTGCCCACGAAAGTTTACTTGGTCAAACGCCTAGAGAGGATTTAGAGAAGAATTTTGGAGATAAGGGGATGCTTGTTCTGCAATGATAGTTTAAGTAAAATCTTAGGAAAAACACACTAGGTTTTGCCATCTAACTTAAGAGAACCTAAATGAAAGTTGCCGTTTTGATGAGCGGAGGGGTGGACAGCTCTTATAGCGCGTATTTGTTGCAACAAGCCGGGTACGAATTGTTGGGTCTGTATCTCAAGTTGCATGCCAAAGAGGAAAAGCACGCAGTGTATATCAAAAATTGCCAAGAGGTGGCAAAGTTTTTGAACATTCCCTTTGAGGTGGTGGATTTACAAGCCGAATTTAAGAAGGGCGTTTACGATGCTTTCGTGCAGGCTTATGAGCAAGGGCAAACTCCCAACCCATGCGCACTGTGCAATCCTTTGATGAAATTTGGGCTAGGGCTGGAGTTTGCGCTGCAAAAAGGTTGTGAAAAAATTGCCACAGGGCATTATGCACGCTTAGAAGAGGTGCATGGCGTATGGCGCATTAGAGAAGCTAGGGATGTGAGCAAGGATCAAAGCTATTTTCTCTACGCCCTGCCTCAAAGAGCCATCGATCGCCTTCTCTTTCCTTTGGGGGATTTGCTTAAAAGTGAAATTAAACCTTTAGCCTTAGAAAAGATGCCCTTTTTGGGGAGCTTGCAAACTTATAGGGAATCCCAGGAAATTTGCTTTGTGGAAACTAACTACATTGACACGCTTAAAAAACATGTGCAAGTGGATCAAGAAGGCTTGGTGCGCAACCTCAAGGGAGAGGTGGTGGGCACGCACAGGGGTTATATGCACTACACCATTGGCAAACGCAAGGGCTTTTTTATTAAAGGGGCACATGAACCCCATTTTGTGGTGGGTATAGACGCGTCCAAGAATGAGATCATTGTGGGGAATAAAGAGGCGCTGGCGATCTCGACCCTAGAGGCGCATAATAAATCCCTGCCCGCTAATTTTAAAGAGGGTGCATATTTGGTCAAGGTGCGTTATAGGAGTACGCCTACCAGTGCACATATCAGCTTAGAGAACGATATAATTCGTGCACGTTTTGAAAGCCCCGTTTATGGTGTGGCTTTAGGGCAAGCGTTGGTGATCTACGATCAAGACCGCGTTTTGGGTGGAGGTGTGATCACCAAAAGCTACGCTTCTTAAAACTTCCAGTGGAAGTTAACATGGTAGGGCCCCGTGCTAGAGGCATTGACATGGCTACCCATTTGGGGTAGTTCGATTTGCACATGCTTTTGGCATTTGTTGATAAAACCTTCGTACTGCCTTAGGTGCACAGAACGGGCTTCGTAGGTTGTCATGTGGTCTAAAATAGGCGCAACCTCATCTGAGATGCGCGCACCTAACATGATATCTAATAAACTCGTTTTCCTGCTATGGGATACGCCTTTCAGCGCGCCAGGTGGCAAACGATAAAAACCTATTGACACAGAAGACCCAAAGCCCTCTAAGACATACGCATTGGCATAGCCCAAGAGAGCTAGTACGAATGCTAGCGACCTAATGACCCCCATACCGACCTCTCACAGCCATATACATTCATGCTAGCATAGCAAGGCTTAAGTCTGTGCTAACCAATCAATCTCCCCCTTTAAACTCTGTCGCTGTCAACATTTATTGGATTCTATTGGCTTTAGAACCGCTTAATTTTAGAAATTTCTAAGTTTTAAAATACTAGAATGGCAGTTTTGAAAATGCAAAGGATTACGATGCAACTCACTCAATCTATAAAAGCCTCAGAATTTCGACGCGACTGGGTTGTCTTAGACGCTAAGGGACAGATTTTCGGACGACTCATTACTCAAGCCGCAACCTTGTTGCGCGGGAAGCACCGCCCCTATTACACTCCCCATGTGGATTGTGGAGATTATGTTGTGGTGGTCAATGCGAGTCAAGTTAAGTTCTCAGGAATGAAATTAGAGGACAAGCAATATTTTACACATTCAGGTTACTTTGGAAGCACCAAGAGCAAGAATCTACAGGAAATGCTTGCTAAACACCCAGAGAAACTCTTTTACTTAGCTGTGCGAGGTATGTTACCCAAAAACAAACTAGGGCGTACCATGATCAAGAAATTAAAGGTTTATCGAGATGAAAAACACCCTCATACTGCCCAAGTGGCTAAAAAGGAAGCTAGATGAATAAAATCTACGCCACAGGCAAGCGCAAAAGTGCGATTGCAAAAGTTTGGTTAAGCCATGGCAATGGACTGCTAGATGTGAATGGCATGGATCTAAATGCCTGGTTGGGTGGGCATGAATCTATCAAAATGAAAGTGATGCAGCCCTTGGTACTCACCAAGCAAGAAGGGCTGGTGAACATCAAAGCAGTGGTTTTTGGGGGCGGATACAGCGCACAGGCAGAGGCCCTAAGACATGGAATTTCCAAAGCGCTCAATCTCTACGATGTCGCCTTTAGGGCTGTGCTTAAGCCCAAGGGTTTACTCACACGCGACTCCAGAGTAGTGGAGCGCAAGAAATACGGCAAACGCAAAGCGCGCCGTAGCCCTCAGTTCTCCAAACGCTAGGCTTACGCCTTATTCTCTTGGGGAGGTCATTCTCGTGACTGTTGATTTAAAGAAGGATTCCATCCCCAAGCTCTTCTTTTATTACTTCATCCCTCTTGCCTTTTCTATGATCTCCCTCTCTACTTATTCTATGATTGATGGGATGTTTGTAGGCAATAAGTTGGGCAAGGAGGCAATCGCGGCCATCGGAGTGTGTTGGCCAATTTTTCCCACCTTAATCGCCTTTGAGTTGCTCTTTGGATTTGGTGCGGCGTCTATCGCGTCTTACTTTTTGGGCAAGGATGAACCCGAGCGCGCTAGATTAGTGTTTAGTTCGATTTTCTATTTTGTGGCTCTTAGCATCACTTGCATTAGTTGGGCCTGTGTCCCTTTTACCGATGAAATCGCTAGGATATTGGGCAGTAATGAGACCATCTTGCCCATGGTTTCTATCTACATCAAGGTGATCTTGATGGGGGCAATCTTTATGGTTTTGCATCCCTTGGCTGATGTTTTTGTGGTCAATGACAAGCGTCCTATTTTGGCGATGGTGGCCATGCTCGTGGGTTCGCTTACCAATGTAGCTCTCAATTATTTCTTGCTATTTACATTGGAAATTGGCATTCACGGAAGTGCAATCGCTACGGTTTTAGGCCATGCGATGGGTTTCTGTGTGCTTATGAGCCACTTTTTACGCAAAAAAGGACAACTCTACTTCGTGCGCCGTTTTAACTGGGCGAGTATCATTTCTTCAGCTAAGAGTGGGTTGCCTCAAAGTGTTTCTGAGCTTAGCGCGGGAATAGTGATGCTCCTATTTAATTGGACTATTATGAACACGGTCGGGGAGAGAGGGGTTTCCATCTATGCCATTGTCATGTACAATGGCATAGTTTTCTGGACAACCTTGCTCTCTATTGCTCAAGGTATCCAGCCCATTGCAAGTTTTAGCTATGGCGCACAAGACCTGGACAAAGTCAAGGCTGTGTTTATATTTGGACTGAAGGCTTCTCTGTGTGTGGGTATAGGGCTGTATGTCCTGTTTTACTTTTTAGATAGCCATTTGATCACCCTCTACATGGACAAAGAACACTTGGTGGACGACCCACATTTTCTAGCAGAGAGCAAGCACGCGATGAATGTATACTACACGGGGCACATCTTCTTGGGCTTAAATCTGCTCTGCGCCGTGTTTTTCCAGTCTATCCAACGCACCAGGACTTCCTTTTTAATCACAATCTGCGAGACGGTGATTTTCATTGTGCCCTTATTGCCTGTGTTGGCGCATTTTTACGGTTTAGAAGGCGTTTGGATCGCCTTCCCCATCTCTCAGTTTTTGGCATTAATCGTGGTAGCCTTTGTGGTGCGCTATGAGATTAGACGAGGAACTTTTGAGCGTGTGGCTGCTCTGAAGGATTTAGCTTAAGAAAAAATGTGTGATAATGTAGCATGCAGATCAAGACCAAAATCCCTAAGAAAAGCGCGCCCCTTTTGTCTTGTGCGCGAGAGATAGGGTTTTCTGAGCAATTCATAGAGGTCTGCCTAGAACCCCACCTTTACCACAAAACCACACTCTACATTAAAAAGCATTTTAGCGAGCATGTTAAATTCAAGCACACCCTGATTTTGTTTGAGCAAGAGAGTCTAAAAAAGACATATCTACTCAATCGCCTTTTCTATGCCAAATACGCTCTACACCCCTTCTATAACCAAAATACTTTCGAGCGTTTTTTACAGCAAATTTTGGATTGCGCCCACCTGCCCGTGGTGTTTAAGGAGAGTACGCATACGCATGCACCTTATGAACCTGTGTTAGCTTTGGTACACAAGATAGAAATCCACGCTATTTACCTACACTCTCGGATGATTTTTTACTACACGAATTTCCTAGCACGCGAGTTTCTCCACGAAACTTTCAAACCTTACATTATGCTAGAAACACCTTTCAAGGATAAGAGCAACAAAAAGGGTTTTTTGCACGAAACCCATGCGCATTTGGACGCACTGCCCGTTCTAATGGCTCTAAACAACCCGCACTTTAGGTATGCCTACATCCAGTTCATCTACCCCACACAAACCCTCTACCTCACTAGACAAGAGGAGATCATTCTCAAAGCCCTGCGTACCCTGGGATTGGGAGTAATGCACTCCAAGGAGGAAATCAAACACCGCTATTTGGAACTCGCCAAACTCTACCACCCCGATACGTGCGCCTTATCCCCCTATAGCGAGGGGATCTACAAGCAACGCTTCCTAGAGGTTACAGAAGCCTACAGCGTGTTGAAAGACCTTTAAACACCCGTTCACTGAAGACGGATGGACTTTTGTTTAAATCATCCCCGCTCTGTACTCCTGAATCATATGGAAAATTTCATCTTTAAGGCGCAACTTCTTCTTTTTGAGAGCAGACACCTTAAGATCTTCTGCGTTATGCGTCTCCAAGGTAGAAATCTCATCATCTAGCGCATTGTGTTCCTCAAAAATCTTATTAAAGTGTGGATTCTTATTTTTTAAGGCCTTGATCTCATCTCTGTACTCGTGGAACATGCGCTATCCTTTATGAACTTGATAGAAGCATTATAATACAATACAAACGATGAATGGCTTAAAAAAGAGCTTTCAAAGGCGTTTATGAGTCGTATGCCTTGTATGTCCTGCTCAAGAGTCTAGGGCATACCTAGCTAGCGGTCTCCTCTTTGGTTATAACATCCGGTCTTTAAAAACCTTTTATAACTCGTTTAAAATTCTACAACTTAAGCCCCCCTTAAGCTTTTCTACCCTATAATCGCGTTTTGCCAAAGTTAAGGCTGTTGAAAAAGCCAAGACTTCGTGCGCAACGATCTTTGACATTTAAGCAAGAGAGTCTTGTAGCCAAAATTTGTTTTGCATTTTGTTTTTGGCTTATAAGAACTCTTTTATTGACACAACTTGTCTATACAGAGTAATCTTTAAGTGCTTGTAGAGAAATCTATAAACACAGAGCCAGTTTAGGATAAAC
>NZ_FZMA01000031.1:0-2256 GCF_900197775.1 Helicobacter salomonis | reverse complement strand
GCTTTGGCAAAGGGAATATAGGGGATCATGGTGCGCACTACAAAGTCAAAGAGGGCCTTGGTGATTTGAAATTGAGCGGCTCCTTGTACAGAGGTGGCAATAGAGCTACCCATCTTCCCTCCTGTAGTGGGCTTGAGACTTCTAGCAATCTGGGCATCTTGGTTGAAGAGTTTGTGAAAACCTTGAGCAATTTCTATGAAGTCCTTAGCTCCTTGAGATTGAAAAGTCCCCTCCTTGAGTTTGGCTAAATTCTGCAAGAAGTGGTGGCTATCAAAGACGCTCAAGTCCTGTGCTTCCACTAAGGAGCGTTTAAACAAGCGCTCGAGCATGTGCAGCTCTAGCACCTCTCTATTGGAGGCATTCAAGCCCTTAGCCAATTGGCTGAAATTATCTACACCCTCTCCCTGCCCCTTAGCAAATTTGAGCAAAGAGTTTAAAGCCTCCTCCTCACTCTTATGGGCATCTCTTAGGCCCAATTTCTTGACATGCCTTAAGGTCTGCTTCATGGTGGCGTAATCTTGCAGGGCCACTTCAAAGAGTTGGCTAAATTTGCCCCTGAATGCTTCAGGAATGTTCTCAAAGAGAGTGTTGACCCCCTGCTTGATGTCGCGTCTTAAAAAGCCCTCTAAGGCCTTTTGAATGTGATCCTTTAGATTGGGGTCTTGGGTGTATTTGTAATAACTATTGAGTAATTTGCGCGCCCCCTCTAATTGGGAAAAACTCACCCCTTGGGGATTATACACCGAGTGTTCTATAGCGTTTAAGAAATTCTTAGCTTCATCCAAAAGCCCTTGTTGTTTTAAACTCTGTTTGAATTGCGCATAACTCATTTGCCCTTCTGGGGCACTCTGCGGGCTGAGTTTGACCTTGTGATCTCCTAGGGCTTGCACGAGCACACGCTCCATCGCATCCGCATAGCCCTCTTTAGTGCCTTTGTCTAAATCCTCAAAGATGCCCTTGATGTCTGCTCTATTTAAGTTGAGCTTGCTTAACTCTTGCTCTAAATTGGCGGTGGTCTTATTCAGAATGCTTTTAAGAGTGTGCTGGGCCTGCACGCTGGAATTAGCCGCCTCGCTCAGAAAGGCGAGCAGATTGCCACTCTCATCCGCGCGGATGGCTTGGATGAAGGCCTCTTGGCGCTGCGTGTGCTTGGGCAAGCTCAAGATGTTGCTAGCCGTGTCATAGGCTTTAAACATCGTGCTATCTTCTCCAAAGACACTCTTCATTCTTTGGGTGAGAGGACTGGTGTGCACACTCAATTGTGCCCCCCCTCCAAAGCTTTGGGCAAACTCCTTTAAGGCCTGTTCTTGCTCAGGGGTGTAAACTTGGTTAATCAAGCGTTGAGCAGCCTGCACATTCCCATCCAAAGCGCGCTTCATGCTCCCTAGCACAGGAATGTACTCGCTAAACTTGCCCAGAGCTTCTAGGGATTTAGCAGAGCCAAGGGCTTTGAGCGCATGTGTGCCCCCCACTAGGGCAGCGTCTGCCACTAAGCTCAAAGCCCCCTCTTGGAGCATGTGGGCTAGATTCTCTTGGAAATTATTCTCTCGATTGAGAATGAAATTGCTCAAACCTGCATCCATGCCAGCCCCTGCAAAGCCTCCTAGAGCTCCTCCTACAATGCCCCCTACCAGCCCTCTCTTGCTAGCCCCCTGCAAAGCTCCCCCCATAGAGCCCACAATGGAGAAGGCATTGCCCGCAATCAGAGTTTTAAAATTATCAAAGAAATTGTCATTGACCTGGTAGAGCTGCGCATCCTTAGCCACAAACATCTTGCCCTTCTCATCAAAGTGCACCCCCTCAAAGCCCGCTGCTTTGGCGATGGCCTGTGCGCCTGCGCGGTATTGTTCTTTGAGCTTGGGGTCATCGCTAAAGAGCATGCTGAAAATGTTCTTCTCCTGGGCGATGTTGTCATACAAGGCCATGGCCTTAGAGACATCTGCTACCAAATGTCTAGCCTTGATACTCTCTTGGTACTCTTGCAAATCCTGCTTAGCGTCCATGGTGAGGCTGTTGAACAGCGAAGTGCCAAAATTGCGATCTCTATAGATTTGTCTTCTCTGCTCAGCACTGAGCTGGGCAACATCTTTGAGTTTGAGAATGCTAGCGCGCATACGCTCTTGTTGGTATTCCCCCTTGCCCCTATCCCCCCCAAAAACCTCAAGGGGGTTAAAAAATTCCGCTGTTATTCCGGGCTTTCCAAACGCGGCCCTTAAAGAGGAGTGGGGGGCAGTTTTTGGGGGGTTTTCAAAAGGG
>NZ_FZMA01000057.1:0-11079 GCF_900197775.1 Helicobacter salomonis | reverse complement strand
GTACCCGAATATGTGGACGCTTTGCAAGCCAAAGGCTTCCAGCTAGACCCTGATTGGTATCGCATTAATGACACCGCTTCGCACTTGAGCGATTTGGTCATTTCTATAAAGAATCATATCAAGCAGGGGTATAAGGTGTTTTTGATAGATTCGCAGGGCTTCACGCACAATGAGCGCGCGGACATGAATGTGGAGCAGGCCGAAACGGAGAAATTCATCGCACTGCGTAACATCGCCAAACAGCATGAGGTCTTGATCATGCTCATTGTGCAGAACAATAAGACAGAAAAAGATAGCCCCACACGCTCCAAAATGGGAGCCTATGCGGCTAAAGTGATGTTTAGAGTGGACAAGCTGAATTCAAAAGAGTTCACCAATATGAGCCCACAACGCCGCTTGTATGCGCGCGCTGTGCGCATCCAAAAGAACAAGCAGTTAGGGGGCTCGCATGGGCAAGCCTTCTTTGACACTGCAGGCAAGAAATTCGTAGCCCTGCGTGATTATGAACACTCCCAGCAGGGCATAACGCCTAGCTTCTCTAAAAAGGATTGAAAATGAACTGGGAAGAGGAAGAAGATTTTACATTCGAGGAAGAGACCTGCACTCTTGAAATAGAGGCAGAAGTCTATGACGCGCTAGCACGCATTGCCTATAGAAAGCATTGCCTAGATAGCCTAGAAGACTATTTAAGAGCGTTAGCCTGCCCTCATTGTGGGGAAGGAGACGAAAACGCTCCTCTTTGTCCTAATTGCACTTCCTAGATGGAAGAGCATTAGGACATGCCCTACAAAGGGTAGGATAGCCATGTTGTGCTTAGAGTGTGCTAAAAGGACATGGCCATGATCACTAATCTAGACGCGCTCAAGGCCAAGGTACAGATTGTAGAGATCATAGGCCAACACCTAGAGCTCAAAAGAGATGGAGCAGGCTTTAAGGCCTGCTGTCCCTTCCATGAGGAAAAGAGTGGTAGCTTCAAGGTCAGCCCCTCTTTAAATATTTTCAAGTGCTTTGGGTGTGGGGAGGGGGGCGATGCCTTTGTGTTCTTGCAAAAATACAAGGGGCTGGACTTTGTGCAGGCCGCCCAAGAAGTGGCTAACTTCTACAAGTTTGACTTAGAGCTCAGCCACTCTAAAACCCCCACAGAGCAACCCCTCTTAGAGGCCCTAGCTTATGCCCAAGAGCTCTTTGCCAAGACCTTACAGGAAGACAAGAAGGTGTTAGAATACCTAGAGAGTAGGGGAGTGAGTGCACAGATGTGCCAAGAGTATGGGATTGGCTATTGTTTGCCCAATGATGTGCAGGCTTTGCAAAAGCGTTATGACTTTGGTCTGCTAGTGCGCGCAGGGTTATTGTATGTCAAGGGCGGGCATTGTTTTGCTAATTACCGCTTGACCTTCCCCCTCAAAGACAAAAGAGGCATCATCAAAGGCTTTAGTGCGCGGCGTTGTGTGGCGCGTGCCCCCTGGCAAGCCAAGCAAGATAACCCCAAATATGTCAATTCCCCCACTACACAGCTTTTTTGCAAATCCCAGATGCTATGGAATTTAGATGGTGCTTTGCGCCTCATCGCCCAGCGCAAGCAAGTCATTGTGTGTGAAGGATTCTTTGATGTGCTAGGCTTTAGCGCGTGTGGGCATCCTAATGCCGTGTGTTGTGTGGGCAGCGCCTTCACACAGGAGCACTTAAAGATATTAGCCAAGCTAGAGTGTGAAATTCTCTTTAGCTTTGATGCTGATGAGGCGGGCAAACATGCCACTTTGCGCGCGCTCAAACTCTGCTTAGAGGCAAAATACACCCGTGTGGGTGTGATTAGCATTAGGAGTGGGCAAAAGGATTTAGGCGAGTGCTTGCAACAGGGCCAAGCCCCTGAGCTTGTGCGCACTTCAGGGTGGAACTATTACGTGCGTACCCTCTTAGAGCCTAGCAAAAGTGCTCAAGAGCGCGATAAGAACTACACAGAACTGCTAAAGCTTTGCGCCCCCTATGACCCCTTTTTAAAGCAGGAATGCCTGCAGACCCTGCAAAAGTACTTGCCCCCTATTGCTTTGCCAGCCCTCAAAAAGAGCATGCCTAAAACTCCCCCCCTCACCTCTTTGAGCACAGAGGGACGCATCTTGCGTGCCATGCTAGAGCATGCAGATTTTCGCTTTTCTGCGTCCATGCACCTGCATGCCCAGGACTTCAAAGCCATGCCAGAGGTGTTTTTAGCCATTACACAAGGGCAACTAGGAGGTTTGAGCTTTCTGGTTCAGTTTAGACCCATCGAACCTGCAGATTGGAACTTTGTCCTAGCACAATTCAAACTAAGAGGCCTCAAAGCCTCTCTAGCTCAAGCCCTAGAGGGCAATGACTTCCACTTAGTGAGCGCACTCAGGGGGAAGATGTTGGCCATGCACGCCATGCGCTCATAGCTAAGCTAGGGGCTTAGAGGCGTAGCTAAATTTTCAGTTCTGAAAGATTCAGGGAATAATACCTCTTTGATTGTAGATTTTTTGATTTCTAGGGAAATATGTGCGGCTTCCCTTAAGGCGTGGCAAATGTTAAACCTCTTGGGTGGGGCCAACAGAATAACGGTCTTGTTGGGAAATAATGCACGGATTTTCCAAATTGTGCTAGCAAAGTCCGTATCTGCACTCACCAAAATCATTTTGTCGCAGGTGTTAAGAAAGGCTTGTTCTAACATCCAAATCGCTAAATTAACATCACTCTGCTTTTCTTCGTAGGTGTAGTAAAATTCCTCGCAATTTTTGCATAAAAGTCTTTTCTTTTTGAATTGGCCTAAGATGACTTGTACGCCTCTGCTCTCTAATGCGTGGATATATTCTTGATGTCTATGTTTCTTGTTTGGGTGGTGCTTAAGAAGCGCACTAAAATAGTAAACTGCTTCTAGGCAGTCATTTTCATCTAAGTAGTTAGACACTAACGCCCACAAATCTATCCATTTTAAAGCTTCGTCTCCAAGTTCTAGCAAGGAAAAATACAAGTTAAAGCCATCTATGAAAGCAGATACACGCACACATTTACTTCTGAAGTATCCAAGGCTTAAGAAGCCTCGGCTATTATGCAACGCATAATAGGATGATTTGGCTAGTATAGTCATTAATCTTTATGATTTACTGAATTTTTTGCGTGCTAGTGGCATGGGATTATGGCATGGGGTTACTTTGTTGTGGCGGTGTTTTGTGCTAGCGGGGCTATTCTAGCCCCGCAAAGATGCCAAGTTTTAACTTAATGCGCGTTTTGCATATCGCTTAACGGTTTAAATAACGGTCCCTGCTTTGTAGCGTAGTTACGCATTTCTGCACCCACACAGATGCCAAGTTTTACCTTAACTCGCGTTGGTCTTACCGCTTAATAGTTTTGATAACAGCTCTGGCTTTGTAGCGCGCGTTTTTAACCCTTGTTTTCCCTTCTTGTTTCTGCCACAATGCTTGAAAAAACAAGGAAGCCAAGTGGACACACAATCCAGCCTAGCAGAGCAAGAAACCCAACTAGAGGTGCTCAAGAGAGAAATAGAGCAGGCAGAAGCCAGCCTAGAGAGTGATTTTGCTAAACACGCTGCCCAAAATGTTGATTCACAATTAGAAGAGCTCTTTTTTGGGGACAAAGAAGCTTTTTTCAAGAAAATCCTAGAGATGCAAAATAGCTTCCTCAAAGAGAAGCTAGGCAATAAGGTAGAACAGGCCAACCAACTCCAGCAAAGCATTAGCGCCAAGAAGGGTCAGCAAGAGGTGGAGCAAGCCCAAAAAGCCTTTTTAGAGAAACACCCTGAGGCGGATATGAATGCCATCACCACCTTCTATAACGAGGACCTACCCCCCAAGTACAAGAAGGAATTAGAGCAATTAGAAGGGGTAGAGTTCTTTGAAGCCCTCTACCAGCTCTACCAGGCCTTTAAGGGGGGCAATAAGGGTGAGGATAAGCAGGGGCAAGAGCAAGCCCCCACCTCTGCCCCTCAACCCCCTAATGAGGAATTGCCCCAACGCGTAGAGGGCAACCCTGCTAACGCCCAAGGAGTGGGCCCAGAACTTGTGATGAATAGATTTTAGGAGAAATCATGTCGTTATCAGAACTCAACAAAATCAATTTGGCCAATTGGAAGGACGATCCCAATGTGAGCGTGAAGATCGCTGAACAGATTGAGCTAGCCAGTTGGAAGAAAAGCCCCTTTGAGCCCCTCACAGGACGAGGCAGTGATCGAGGGGTTAGAACCTACATCATCGCAGACAACCAGCCCTATCGCCCGCGTCTTAAAGCCCAGCTTAGCGGTTCGGGGGTGAAGGGGAATAGCGATTTTAATAGCAATTTTGACAATTTGGAAATTTTGAGTCAAACCATCTACCCTGAAGTCGTGGGAAATGCCATTAAGAGTGAAATCAAGCATTACAGCGCGCTCAAGCACATCGACTTCATCAAGGAAGCCAGCGATAGCTTGACGGAGTGGATACAGGCTAAAAGAGATCGCGCCTTGGTGTGCGCTTTGAGTAATGACTTCACCAATGTGGTGGTGTGCGATGGAGCGGATGGTTTTAAGAGCCCCGACCCACAGGATAAAGTTTCTGATTTGACTAAGAAAATCACCCCAGATGACACGATGAATGTCAAAGCCATTAGACGCGCGATCTTTCAAGCTAGAGCGGGCCTGCGCCATGATAACAAACAGGCTTTTCCCCTCAAGCCCATCCGCTCAGAGATGGTGAGCGTGGGAGGGGTGAGTGTGGCTAACTACAGCTACATTATCTTGCTAGATAGCTTTGCCATCAACCAACTCAAGGCAGACCCTGAGTATCAAGAGATACAGAAGTACGCAGGGGTTAGGGGGGATAAGAACGCGCTCTTTAGTGGGATTGTGGGGCTCATTGACAATTGTCCCATCATTGATATGGGCGTGTGGACTTCTATGAATGTGGGCTTGCTCAATTCCGAGGTGAGTGATAGCGAATTTGAAGCCCATTTGAACAAGCAGAATGTGAGCAAGGTCACTCCCCCCAGTGCCTATGCAGATGCCACCCCTGTGAGTATAGGCGCGCTTATAGGCGCGAGTGCCTTGGTGTTAGCGGGCAATGCCGCCATTAATTTCTACATCAATGAGACAGAGGATGCGGGCAGAAAGACCATTTGCGGGGTGGATCGCATTCTAGGGGTGAGCAAGGCCCGTTTCACGAGCTCTAATAGCGTGCCCTCTGTGTACGATGGTTCAGACTTTGCCGTGATTGGCTTGTTCAGCGTCAAACAATAGGAGAGAACATGGTTCAAAGAGTCAAGAATGTATGCTATTTGTGCAAGGTCAACTTCAAATTAGATGAGCAGGACAAGACTTTGGCCATGTTGCCCAGTGGCGCAGAGGTCTTGAGTGTCAATCTGCAGATTGTAGAACCTCTAGCAGGGGCTACCTTGGATATTGGGCTTAAAGACGAGCCTGACTACTTCTTAAGCACCGTAGATGGGGGGACTAAGAGTTATGAGCAGAGTTCTGCGCTCCTCTCCAGCCCTAGCAACCAGACCATCAACGCCACCATTACAGGGGCTGATCCCAACAAGGATAGTCTAGCCACCTTGCGCGTGCTCTACTTTGCGCCCTCGGAAATTAGCATTGAGTGTTAGATGCAGTGGCTGGGCTTTTTAGGGGAAGGTGCTGCTAATCCTGGTTCTGCGTTAGACAATGTGGGGGCAGGTGTAGGTCTGGGGTTACAGGGAGTGGGGCTATTGATGGGCGGAGTGTCTTTGGGCACACAGATTTGGAACACGAATGAGCAGATCAGACGCTCTAAGGAAGCCATGAAGCTGGCCAGAGCCCAATTCATGGAAGAGAACCGCCGCTACAACGCCAGAGAGAAAGAACGCCTAGAAGCCAACGCCATCATAGGCCAAGCGGCTCAAGGCTATGATCTGAACACCCCTATGGCTCTAAACTCTGCCCCCATGCTAAGGGAGTAGCATGCGTCTAGTGGATGTAGGCAGTAGCGGCGTGGTGGAATTGGTGAGCAAGTATGGGCACACCAAGCGCACATGGAATGGCAGGCATGTGGAATTGCCCTTGAGTGTGAGCAGCGATCACTACCGCTTTAATGGGGAAGTCTTTTGCGTGTGTGAGGGAGAGGGCACTTTGTTTTTTAGAGATTATCCGCGCGCACTGAGTTTCATCAACTTAGATGCCCAGGCCTTAGATGCGTATTTGATGAGCCTAAGACTGCCCAGCGATCTGGCCCAGCGCGCCCTCATCAAAGACTTCATCAGCGTGTATGAGAAGAATATTGCCAAGGGGGGGTTATACCTCAATCCCCCCTTCTTTGAAGACATGGAAAGGGAGTTATTGCATGGTGGATAGCAATGAAGTTGAGCACAAAATTCGCGCGCGCCTCAAAGATGACAACCATCCTAATACGCGCTTTAGTCTGCCTGAAATCTTGGATGCCATCAATGCCATCGTGGCTAATCTGATTTTAGAGTTCAAGCTTAACCGCACCCAAAGGGCTAAACTCTTAGAGCCCTCTAGCCCCCGCCTGCAAACCCCCTATCTCTTAGGTATTCTGCAGGCTAAATTTGAAGGGCGCACTTTGTATAAGCGCGTGAGTGTGGATCATGCCACAGAATTGAGTCTACTTATCCAAGAAGACGCTTTGAGCGTGAGCCCCTTTAGAGCGGGCACATTAAGCGTCATCTATTATGCCTATGAGCCCATCACCACTCTTGATCAAAGCCTCCCCCTGCCCTCCATTGCCTGTGATGCAGTGGTCTATGGCGCGCTCTCCCTTTTGCTAGAAGTGCCCACAGATGAGAGCAACTACCAAAAGATTGGGGTCTTTAAGAACCTCTTCAAAGAGGCTAAGAGCCTGCTGGCCCTCTATCTCAATAGTCTCTACAACTGCGCAGGCAATAGTTTTTCTCGGGTGGTACGCGTATGAATATCAACCGCTTTGTGCGCAATTTCCTAAGCCTTAGAGAGGCCCTGCAAACCCAAAACTTCTCCAGCAAGGAACTCAATAGTCTGTGCATGCAGGGGGCCATTGAGTATGAGAAGCTCTACCTAGAGGAAGCTAGAGGGGCCCTAGAAGAGGCCAAGGTAGGCCTAGAGGCCATGCAACTCAAGGCCAAGTTAGAGCTAGAACGCTTGAACGCCCAACACCAATTAGAGGCCACCAAGGCCCAGATGCTCAATTCCCTCATTCAAAGCCAGAGCATGCTCAAAAGCCTCAAAGACAATGCGGCCATCAATCGTGCCAACGCCTATGTGAGTTTTTTGCAGGTGGTGGGCAATGCCTCCAATGCTAGCGGGATTGCCCAGCATGCCGACAATGTGGTGAAAACCATCAATCGCATCGGCTTAGATCAAGGTCCTAGCCCCCTAGATGGCTATCTCAACCAATTAGCCCAAAGCTTAGGGCATTTGAGCAGCTTAGAAGAAGAGGCTCCTAGCATTGAGCTCTATACCCAAAGCCTAGAAACTTTGCCCGATCACCCCATCAAAGTGTGGGGCTATTCCACACTCAAAAACGCCAGGGAGAGCTTTGCCATCGATGGGGCGTTTTTCTGTGAGGGCAACACCATGTTGTTCAAAGCTAGCACCCCTAAGCGCTACACCATTCTCTTTGTCAGCCAAAACCGCGCTACACGCATTGAGAAGTCTATCAATATCCTAGTCAGTGATGACAAAATGCCCATTTTAAAATAAGGAACAAACATGCCCGATCCCAAAGACTTAACCCAACAAGGGTTTCAACGCGTGAGTGTCGCCCAAGTGGTGGATGTGGGACCTACAACAACACCTACAACAACACAGCCCGCAGGAACTCCAGGAACTCCAGGAACTCCAGGAACTCCAGGAACTCCAGGAACTCCAGGAACAGCAGGAACAGCAGGAGCAGCAGGAGCAGCAGGAGCAGCAGGAGCAGCAGGAGCAGCAGGAGCAGCAGGAGCAGCAGGAGCAGCAGGAGCAGGAACGCCCCCCGCTCAAGCTGCAGGAACTGCCCAAGGACAAACAACTGCCCTGCTAGACCCCGCCATGTTCAAAGAAGAGATAGAAAAACTCAAGGCCAAACAAGAAAAGAAGATTGAGCAAGCCCAAGAGGCTTTTGACAAGGCTCAAGACGCACTCAATGAAGCCAAACAAGCCACTCAGAGGGCTCAAGACGCGTTTTTAGAGAGCAAGGAAGCTAAGGGAGTGCTAGAAGAATCCCAACGCCTCCTAGAGCGTGCCAAAGCCTCTCAAAGCCAAGCCAATAACTCTCTAGCTCTAGCTAAAATCACAATCCCTAAAGACCAGCTAGAGATTTTTCCTGCTACGCCTACCATCCCCATTTTGCAGACTTCCAACGCACCCCACAACCCAGATTTGGACGCCATCCAAGCTGACTACCTCAAACTCTTAGAAGACGCGTTGAACAAAAATGACAACTGGAAGGAGCAAATCTATCTCTCCTTGCAAGCCACACACCGCGTATTGGCCAATTTCCAAGCCCTCAAAGAGCTCTACCGCAATGCGGGCAGATTGGATGTAGGCGTAGAGGAGCGCGCTAGCGATCGGGTGGTCTTTGTGAAAGCCCAAGTGGAATACATCCGCCAACTCATCAGGGAGTACAATGGCTATTTTGATGAGTTCAATGGGGTGATGAACAAGAACAATGAACTCATTGTGCGCAATTTCGATCTCGTCCTAGAGCAAATCGACCTAGTGAAGGCCTTGATCACACGCGTGAATGAGGAAGCCAATGAAGTGCTGGCCCTAAAGGATGGTATCAAAACTCTGCTAGAAAAGCTAGAGAGCATGGACGATCTCAAAGACGAGTTGCTCGACTTGAACACAGAGGCACGCCTGCAAGCCAAAGAATTGCGCACTCTAGCAGCAGAAGCGATGCAAAGCATTCGGGAACGCCTAGCAGCGGCCATCAATGACATCAACACCCAAGAGGCAGATACTGCCACTAAGCTACACGAGTTGCAAACCCAACTGCTCAGAGAATTGCACGCTCTAGATCAACTCACCCAGGAGCGCGCTAACAAGCAATTCAAGGCCATTGACGATCGCATGGACGAATTCCAAGACAAATGGGCTCTAAACTACAAAAAGCTAGAAGATGGCTTAGCAGAGATGACCACAGTGAAAGACCACCTAGATGATCTGCAGCAAAAGGCCACCGATCTCTTTGATGAAAAATTAGACCTGCTAGCCGATCGAGCCAAAGTCTATGAGGACACAGCCAATGCCAAGTTTGCTGACTACAACGCCAATGACACAGCTAAGCGCGCAGACTATGAGCAAAACGCGCAACAGAAGCTTGATGAGTACAATGCTAACGACACTCAAAAGACCCAGGACTATGACACTAACGCGCAAACCAAGTTAGACGATTACAATGCCAATGACGCTACCAAACGGGCTGATTATGACCAAAACGCCCAACAGAAGCTAGATGACTACAACGCTAATGACGCTACCAAACGCGCTGATTATGACACTAACGCCCAAACCAAGTTGGACGATTACAATAACAACGACACCCAAAAAACCCAAGACTACAATCAGAATGCCCAACAGAAGTTAGACGATTACAATCAGAATGACACGGCTAAACGGGCAGACTACGACCAAAACGCCCAAACCAAGTTTGATGAGTATAACGCCAACGACACCCAAAAAACGCAAGACTACAATCAAAATGCCCAACAGAAGCTAGACGATTACAATCAGAACGACGCTACCAAACGGGCTGATTATGACACTAACGCCCAAACTAAATTAGACGATTACAACGCTAATGACACGGCTAAACGGGCAGACTACGACACTAACGCGCAAACCAAGTTCGATGAGTATAACGCCAATGACACTCAAAAAACGCAAGACTACAATCAAAACGCCCAACAGAAGCTAGATGACTACAACGCCAATGACGCTACCAAACGGGCTGATTACGACGCGCATGTGGCCTTGAAGTTGCAAGAAGCACAGGCGCAGGTGCAGAATTTCAATGGGGCGAATTTAGCCAAATTAGACGAGTTCAAAAAGGACTTACAACAGGCCAAAAATCGCTACGATGCTAACGCCACGGCCAAGCTCGCAGAATTTGACAATAATTACACCCAGAAGTTAGACGATTACAACGCTAACGATGCCCAGAAGCTGGATGAGTACAACGCCAATGCACGGGCTAAATTAGCTGATTATGATGCCCACATCGCCCTCAAACTCCAAGACGCCCAAACCCAAGTGCAAAACTTCAATACGGGCAATCTGAACAAATTGGAGGAATTTAAAAGAGATCTGCAAGATGCTAAGAATCTCTACGACACCAACACCGCCCAAAAGTTCAAAGAGTACAATGACAACGCCACGGCCAAGCTAGATGCCTTTAACGCCAATAACACGGCTAAGCTTCAAGAGTACAATGACAACGCTAACCAGAGAGCGGCCAAGCAACTCCAAGATCACAACACCAATGCTGCTCAAAAGCTCAGTGAATTCAACACCAATGCCGCTCAAAAGCTCAAAGATCACAACGACACAGCCCATCAGAAGATGGAGGCATTGTTGAATTTGTCCCAAGAGAAAGTGGATGCCTTCAACGTCCTTAGCACAACAAGAGTGCAGGAATACAATGACAACACCACCCAAAGGCTGGATGTTTTCAACCAAAATGCCACCCAACAGACTAACGCCTTTGATGCCAATGTCACCACCAAGACAGGGGAGTACAACGCCAATGCCACCACTAAGACCAGTGAATACAATGCCCTAGCCAACCACCAGATCGCAGAGCTCAAGCGCACTCTTTTTAGCGAGCTTTCCCAAGTTAGTATAGAAGCCAAGCTCTTGGGTGAGATAACCAAAATCCACACCCAGCTCAACCAATTGCGCCAGGAACAAACCCGCTTAGGGGGCAATTTCAAAACCCTTATCTTTGACAAAAACGCCACTTGGCAGGCTCCCAAATCGATGTACTACTACATCTTTTTGCAGGGGGGCATAGGGCCTGATAACAATGCTAGCAGTGGCAATCCTAGCAGCTTTGCTAATGTCTTGAGCGTAGCAGGGGGCAAGGGAGGGGGCAATGGCCTAGGGCAGATGGGCCCTGTCAAGGC
>NZ_FZMA01000029.1:0-2767 GCF_900197775.1 Helicobacter salomonis | reverse complement strand
GGGGGGTGGTAGTCTCACTTTTTAGTAGCCCACTCGGTGTTAAATCACCTTGCTCATTGGCAAGCCTGTTCGGCGGAATAAAAGAGTGGATAATGTCCGCATTCTGCAGTTGTCCTCTAACATATCTCAGATGTGCGTCGGGTATTCCTGTAATAAGCAACTTGTTATCATCAGCTGTTACTAATAAATAGACTAATGGCTTGCCTTCTTGTTTAAACGCCTTAATATATTCTTGTTTGTTTCCTTTTTTAAAGAATAGTTTTATATTGGGGTTTGTGAGTGTGGGTTCTACAAGGTTTAAATAAGCTAAACGGCGGGATGCATCCCCTCTACTAGCTAAATGCTCAATGAACCTCTGCTTATTCTCCACTCCCTCTAAACTCTTTAAAAAAGCCTCTACATCGATTTCTTTAGGAATAGGCGTAGCATGCACACTTAAGTCTAGGTCCTCAATGAATGCCTCTTTGGCCTCTTGGTCCTCAATGACGCTATAGGGTCTTGCGTCCACACTACCTTTTGCAGGTATTTCTGCCTCTGCATCCCCCCTAGGCGTTATAGGCTCTGTGGGTTCTGGTTGGCTACTAGGGAGTTTGTTCCCCCCCTTGCCTGCACTTCCACTATCCTCTAAATGCGCTCTAGGTGTTCCCCCACTAGGTGGTGGCTCATCAGAAGGTAACCCCCCCTCAATCTCTCTAATTAACGCCTTAGTGGCGTTGTCAAACTCCACACGCTTGGCTAGAGTGTTAAGGTGTTGCTTAAAGTCTGAGACACTATGACTCTTGTGCAAAGCGGCTTTGATGTGATATCTAAAGGCTGCCCCACTCACCTTGTCATTGAGGGCTTTGGCAAAGGGAATATAGGGGATCATGGTGCGCACTACAAAGTCAAAGAGGGCCTTAGTGATTTGGAATTGAGCGGCTCCTTGTACAGAGGTGGCAATAGAGCTACCCATCTTCCCTCCTGTAGTGGGCTTGAGACTTCTGGCAATCTGGGCATCTTGGTTGAAGAGTTTGTGAAAGCCTTGGGCAATTTCTATGAAGTCCTTAGCCCCTTGAGATTGAAAAGTCCCCTCCTTGAGTTTGGCTAAATTCTGCAAGAAGTGGTGGCTATCAAAGACACTCAAGTCCTGTGCTTCCACTAGAGAGCGTTTAAACAAGCGCTCGAGCATGTGCAGCTCTAGCACTTCTCTATTGGAGGCATTCAAGCCCTTAGCCAGTTGGCTGAAATTATCTACACCCTCTCCCTGCCCCTTAGCAAATTTGAGCAAAGAGTTTAAAGCCTCCTCCTCACTCTTATGGGCATCTCTTAGGCCCAATTTCTTGACATGCCTTAAGGTCTGCTTCATGGTGGCGTAATCTTGCAGGGCCACTTCAAAGAGTTGGCTAAATTTGCCCCTAAATGCTTCAGGGATGTTCTCAAAGAGAGTGTTGACCCCCTGCTTGATGTCGCGTCTTAAAAAGCCCTCTAAGGCCTTTTGAATGTGATCCTTTAGATTGGGGTCTTGGGTGTGTTTATAATAGCTATTGAGTAATTTGCGCGCCCCCTCTAATTGGGAGAAACTCACCCCTTGGGGATTATACACCGAGTGTTCTATAGCGTTTAAGAAATTCTTAGCTTCATCCAAAAGCCCTTGTTGCTTTAAACTCTGTTTGAATTGCGTGTAACTCATCTCTCCTTCTGGGGCACTCTGCGGGCTGAGTTTGACCTTGTGATCTCCTAGGGCTTGCACTAGCACACGCTCCATCGCATCCGCATAGCCCTCCTTAGTGCCTTTGTCTAAATCCTCAAAGATGCCCTTGATGTCTGCTCTATTTAAGTTGAGTTTGTGCAATTCTTGCTCTAGGTTGGCTGTGGTCTTGTTTAAAATACTCTTGAGAGTGTGCTGGGCTTGCACGCTGGAATTAGCCGCCTCGCTAAGAAAGGCGATGAGATGTCCACTCTCATCAGCGCGGATGGCCTGGATAAAGGCCTCCTGGCGCTGCGTGTGCTTGGGCAAGCTCAAGATGTTATGGGCTATGTCATAGGCCTTGTATATGGGGCTGTCCTCTCCAAAGACACTCTTCATNNGCGTCTGCCACTAAGCTCAAGGCCCCTTCTTGGAGCATGTGGGCTAGATTCTCTTTGAAATTATTCTCTCGATTGAGAATGAAATTACTCAAACCTGCATCAAGCCCAGCCCCCATGAAACCTCCTAGAGCTCCTCCTACAATGCCCCCTATCAGCCCTCTCTTGCTAGCCCCCTGCAAAGCTCCCCCCATAGAGCCCACAATGGAGAAGGCATTGCCCGCAATGAGGGTTTTAAAATTATCAAAGAAGTTGTCATTGACCTGGTAGAGCTGCGCATCCTTAGAGACAAACATCTTGCCCTTCTCATCAAAGTGCACCCCCTCAAAGCCAGCTGCTTTGGCAATGGCCTGTGCGCCTGCACGGTATTGTTCTTTGAGCTTGGGGTCATCGCTAAAGAGCATGCTGAAAATGTTTTTCTCCTGGGCGATGTTGTCATACAAGGCCATCGCCTTAGAGACATCTGCTACCAAATGTCTAGCCTTGATGCTCTCTTGGTACTCTTGCAAATCCTGCTTAGCGTCCATGGTGAGGCTGTTGAACAGCGAAGTGCCAAAATTGCGATCTCTATAGATTTGTCTTCTCTGCTCAGCACTAAGCTGGGCAACATCTTTGAGTTTGAGAATGCTAGCGCGCATACGCTCTTGTTGGTATTCCCCCTTGCCCCTATCCCCCCCAAAATACTCAAGGGGGTGAAATAATG
>NZ_FZMA01000041.1:0-3159 GCF_900197775.1 Helicobacter salomonis | reverse complement strand
CCCAATTAGTGCACTTGAGCGATGCCGCTCTAAAAGAGAGCTTGAAACTGCGCCCTGCGATATTCCAAGACACTCTAAGCCAAGTGTTAGGCGCAGGGTTTGCGCGCTTCATGCGCTTAGAAAATCCTAAAGGGCAACTCTATGAGTTCTTAAAAAACCTTCCTAATGCTTTGCAGGAGGAATTACAGCCCAGATTAGCCTTTGGGGATATGCAAAGTTACAAAAAGCTGAGTGAAGCCAATGTCTATGACTTTGCTAGCCTATTGATACGCTCAGGACAGATGACCCAAGAAGTGAGCAATGTAGCCAGTCTCCTGCCCCAATTAGAACAAAGGGCTAAGCAGGCGCAGGAGTTGTTGGGGAAAGAGCTTAGAGAACAAGCCCAGCGACCTCTTGAGGACTTGCTAGACCCTAGAAAGCCTTTGAGAAAAGCTAAGCCTGAAGAGATTACCCCAGAACTCTTAGAAAGAGTGAAAGCAACTAACGCCAAAATATGGGTAGGGGATTTGACTAACCCCCAAATCTTGGAGCATTTGGGGATGGATACACAAACTCCTATGATGTTTATCGCAGATGGAAACGCCTTGACCCACATTGAAAAAAGGCATGGGTTAAATGCGCCTTTAGTCAAAAGTAGCGGGCAACCTGCCATAACGCATGAAGATATTGCTAATTACCCCGACATTGTCAATAGCGCAGATTTAATGAAAATTGAGAAATACAATGATTTAACGACCATAAAAATCGGGAAACAAATCAACGGATACACTATTGTGGTGGAAGTTGTAGGGAAAAAGAACAATCGACTAGCTCTGAAAACCATGTACAAAGAACATGGGAAACTAGAACAAGGACTAGACTTTAGAGATGGTAACTACATACGACTATCTCAAAGATAGCGCAGGTCCACCAGTAGTTAAATACGGGTCCTACTTAGACGTATCGTTGGAACCATCAACTCGAACTTATAGGAAAAATACTTAATGCTTGCTTTAACGGATATTGTGTTGTGGTAGAAACTATCAGCACTAAGAAAAACGAACTAAAGCTAAAAACAATCTACAAAGAGTATGGGAAACTTGAGAATAACAAACACTTTCGCGGGTGAATATGCGGACTATCCAAAGATAGCGGAAACCTCCCTAAGCCCCAAGCCTAGTGTTTCCCACGCACTGATCCACACCGCTAGGTTAGACACTAACATAACTTACACGAAAAGTCAAATTTGCATTTTTCCACCCCATGAAATACTCTCTATTTAGCCTAGTGTTATTCTTCTATGGCTGTACCCCCCAAATAATCTACCAAAAGGTCTATGTGCCTGTGAAATGTCAAGTTAAGCCCCCTGTGCGTCCTAGCCAAGAGCTAGACATGTTGGCATACCTCAAGGAATTGCTCATTTACACGGAGACCTTAGAGAAAGACCTGCAACACTGCACACAAGCCCCAAACAAAACCCCCTAAAGTTTTAACCCTTGTCTCTCTTGTATCAATCTGCTAGTATGCTGCTGCCCTTGCCATCATCGGGCTCCTATCCTAGCTAGTGCTGTAGCCCATTAAGCTATCAAAATCTCCACTCAAATGAAAAAGCACAAAAAAGCCTAGCTAGGGAGATAGACTAAAGCTTTTAACCCTTGTTTCCTTCAAGGCTTTTTGTTAATCTTCCTTTGCCCTTAAGCGCTCTTTTATTTCTCTTGAAGTGATTTCTTTTACCTTAAGGGCCTCATAACACGATAGATTAATTTTTATGGCGGTATCTGTGCTAGCGGGGCTATTCTAGCCCCGTAAAGATGCCAAGGTTTTCCTTAACTGACATTTTTACTACCGCTTAACAATTTTGATAACGTTTTGGCTTTGTATGGCATGGGGTTACTTTGTTGTGGCGGTATCTGTGCTAGTGTGTGCATTCTGCACACACACAGACTTCTCATGTATCTTAACTCATATGCTCTTACTGCTTAGCAGTTCAGAATGACGGTCTTGGCTTTGTATAACAACATGGGGTTACTTCATTGTAGCGTTATCCGTGCTAGCGAGGCTATTCTAGCCTCGCAAAGATGCCAAGTTTTAACTTAATGCGCGTTTTGCATACCGCTTAACGGTTTAAATAACGGTCCCTGCTTTGTAGCATAGTTACGCATTTCTGCACACACACAGATGCCAAGGTTTTCCTTAACTGACATTTTTGCTACCGCTTAACAATTTTGATAACGTTTTGGCTTTGTATGGCATGGGGTTACTTCATTGTGGCGGTATCTGTGCTAGCGGGGCTATTCTAGCCTCGTAAAGATGCCATGTTTAACTTAGTGCGCGTTTTCTTGCTGTTCAATAGTTTATAATAACGCTTTGGCTTTGTAGCGTGTTTTAACCCTTGTCTCTCTACTTGCAATCTGCTACTATCCCTCCACGCCTTTAATCTCAAGGCGTGTTTTCCTTTGTTTCTCGTGTGGGAAACCACACGGGTTTTAGCAAGTATAAAGGCATCCCTTGATAGATCACCGCTCTCTTCTAGAAGCCTTCAAATTAGATTTAGAACACTCCCAAAGCTCTCTGCGTGAGTTCAAACAGGCCAAAGCCTACTACCATGGCAATCAATTGCCCCCCGATGTACTCCATATCATTACGCAGCGCGGACAGACCCCCATAGTGGAGAACATTTACAAGATGATTGTCAACAAGATCATCGGCTACAAGATACAGAGTATTCAAGAGGTGCATCTAACCCCCAGACAAGAGGAAGACAAGCCTCTAGCAGACCTACTCAATGACTTGTTGAAGTATTTCAGCCAGAAGCGCAATTTTGACAAGGAGATCATTCAGCGAGATAAGGATTTAATCATGGGGGGTTTGGGCATTGTGGAGTTATGGGCCCTGCGTGATGCTGAGGGTTTTGTAGACATTGAGCTCAAGGCTTTAAACCCTGAGAGTTTCATTATCGACCATTTTAGCACAGATGCCCATGCTTTAGATGCTAGGCGTTTTCATAAAATCCTCAAAGTGGATGGCCAACATGCCCAAGAACTCTTGCCTAATGTGGAAGTGCTCTATTTGCCTAGCAACACCCATGAGCGCATGGCACTCCTCATTGAGAGCTGGGTTAAGGAGAAGGAACAGGGGGAATGGGTGTGGAACCGCTATCTATGGCATCAAGAGGGAGGC
>NZ_FZMA01000047.1:0-19252 GCF_900197775.1 Helicobacter salomonis | reverse complement strand
ATAACTAGCTATATCCAGTATGTAGCCATACTTGATTACAACCCCCTTAGCGGGACAAGCGTTCTGCTTGCTTGAAACAAGCGTAACTTCGGATAATCCCTACCCAGAAAACGCGACGCGTTTTTTCCTTGATAGCATGCCTTTCATCTGACATTCCCAAAGCATAATTTCTAATATTGATACTAGCGTTAGTCTGCTGTGGTGGTGTGTTTGACAATCAGACAAAATTTCTAATATGGAGTGGCTTGTACCTGTATTACTCCCACAAGTGCAACAGATTTGAGAGCTAGGAAAGTATTGGTCAATCTTTAGCAAAGTCTTGCCCTTCCAACTAGCCTTCTGATCGGAGCAAACAACGAAGGAAAAAGTAATGCGTTGGAGGGGATTGCCAAGCTCGGAAAAGACTTTCTAAATGCAAGCGATAAGCCCCATTTCAGACACATGGATGGAAGGAAACCGGAAGTATGGGTACAATATGACTTTATCAATGATAGTGATCAGGCTAAAGTTTCTTATACGAAAATAGCCCTCCCCGCAAAAATACAGAAGCTAGGAGCAGACTAAATGACCGTGAACCGCTCCTCCCTAAAGGGAGTAGCTTCCTAACTAACAGAAACCAGCGTTTCTGAGCTGACAAAGGCTTTGCTGTTTATAGTCCGCAAGGCTAGTCCCTAACCCAAAAGACTTACAGACCCACTGATATGGGCGGAGATCAGTTGCCAACCTGTCATCGTGCTAGTTTTTAGTGGCTAGAATGAGCGCATCCAACTCTGCCACATCAGGCTTTCACTAACCTCACTTACCTATTGCAAAGATAGCCTTTCTTTTCTTAGAGTGCGCTTACATCTTAAGCCCTAAAGGACGGAGTTTTACGCGCGTTCAGATAAAATCCCTGAAGCGATATGTTCTAAGGTGTGGAATGCTTTTTATTTTCGATCAGACCGTCTTCAATCGGACCGTGTAATCTTCCTCAGCAAAGAAGCAAACAGAATGCTCGTCTGCGAACCTTGTGGGCAGGATAACGGAAAGACCTTTACCCCCAAAGCCTTAAGCTTTTCATCTGTTCGCATGACTGCAAAAAAACTCAAACGATGCGCTCCTAATCTCCTCAGAACTCATCAAAGATGTGGGACAATCTGCTTCTTCATTTTTGCTTTTACATGTACCATCCAAGTTATCACAAGCCTCGACAACTCCACCATCTGCCACATCTTGAGGATGAGGATGTTGTGGGGCATCAAAAGAGTCCTTAACAACACCTTGTCCATCACGACACATAGCCTCCAAATCAGTTCGAGCCGCAGCACTTCCCATATCTGCTGCCTTCTGAAAGTATTGCAGAGCTTAAAATAGTCCTGATCAACACCTAGGACCTTGCGATACATACAACACCTAAACCATCGAGATACATGACACCCAAACCAATATAGGCCACAGATTTGCCCCTCTTAGCCGCTTTTTGAAAATATCGCAAGGCTTTGGGATAATCTTTTTTATAAGCCTTTTTAGCAGTAAACAAATACCGAGATTCAAGTCCATCTTCATCAACACTCGCCACTTCATACCCCTTTCACTCTTCTTGACAAAAAAATTCTACAAACCACCGATCCATTGCCCCTAGCTATGTACTCAAGAGTGGGGGACTAGGCATAGAGTGTAATAGGAGTGCTAAGAAAGCAAGAGTTCTAAGAGATAATCCAGTAGAACAAGCCAAGCTACATTATAAGCAATACTTCAATCAGCCTTTATGGGTTTCAATGCTATTAGATTGCTATACACAGAGGTGAAGGGCATGTGGACGATGAAGGCAACATATGGCTAGATACATGCAAACCAAAGTCGCCCAAATCTTAGGGATGCAAAGAGGCGAATATGTAGAGAAAAGCAGGCGCAAACGCATTGAGCCCAGAGCCTATGAGGCATTGATGGACAAGACTAGGCAAGAGCGCAAAGCCCTTCGTCATGACATCATTGATGATTTGAATGCACATCATCATGCGCGAGAGAAACAGCTTGTAGAAGACGCACAAAATACTCTTGTGCAGGCAGTAAGTGAACCGCCCCTCACCAAAGTGAGGAGTTCCCTAATAAGTCCTAACGGGCACTAACTCGAATTACGCTTAATCTTGGCGGTTAGAATGAGCGCATCCAACTCTTAGATATTCAGGCTTTCACTAATCTCACTTACCTATTGCGAGGATGGCTTTTATTTTCTTATATACACTTACATTTAGTGCCCTATAAGGATTGAGTTTTACACGCGTTCTGATAGAATAGATTTAAGAAAAAGAGGTTATTTGATTCAGCTTCAACCCCCTCGTTATGCGTAAGCTATCTAATTTTCGTACCCGAATTACGATATGATTGTTGCAGAAAAGGTACAAACAGTCCAGTTGATCTATTTCAGTCCTTCACATTTTTCACCTTTGGTAGGCAGAGTTCCCCACATTAACGCCTGTGGACATGCGGGACACTTGACACCTTTAAAACCGTTGGCGGGTTACCATTTTCTCAAGATATTCCGTCTTCTCTCTACTGAAAGCATCTTTTGTATGGCAAGGAAAATTTGCTGGCCTTAATAGAGATAGATAAAGATAATATGATGGCAGTGTCGTGCACAGAGATCGAGCTACATCTGCATGCAAAAAAGCCCTAGCAAGCCAAACATAGACATAGGCCATAGCAAAATGTGTTAGAATGCGCCCTTATTTGTTTGATTAAGGTTTGTTGTGATCTTAGATAACCGCTTTTGGCTCATGTGGGCTATGCCCATAGTAGCGAGTTTTTTCTCTGTGGATGTGCAAATGGGGGGAGTGGCAACAACACTCTGGCATGCTCTCAAAGTGGCCTTCTATGGCTTTTTGGTCTTTTATGTGTTTTACTTTTTGCTAAGTTTCATCAAACCTCAAGGTCTGGTTAGGTTTTTGAAAAATGCCATGCTAGTTTTGAGTTTGAGTCTGACTTTTATAGATTTCTTTGTTTCTTACTACTTCCACATGGGCTTCACTCCCTCTCTAGTGGGCACACTTTTAGCCACGAATGTAAGAGAGAGCCAAGAGTTTTTGACTAGCATGGTCTTGCCCCGATTAGGTTTTATACTAGGCTATCTTGCTACCTGTGTGGGTTTCTTGTATCTTGTGCGTTTTAAATTATGTTTGAACATGCCACAACGCCTCAAAACACTAGTAATTCTTTTTGGGCTCTTTTGGGTGCATATTTTGAGCACCTACTATTTACAGGGCTTGCATGGCGTGTTTATCGATCCCAATATCACAACACGAGTCATTCCTGTGGTGAAAGAAGTTTCTGCCATCATTGAAAACTTCAAGGACAACCAGACCAAAGCCATTTATCAGAGTTTCAAACAGCCCTACCCCAAAGACTATGTGCATGTGGATGCTAATAGCGTGCCCAATGTGATCTTAGTTGTGGGGGAGAGTGCCTCTAGGAATTTCATGAATCTCTATGGCTATCGTGTGCCCAACACGCCTTTGTTAAGCGAGATCGCAAAGCATCGATCGCAAAACTTATTTGTCTTTGATAATGTGATCTCGGTTTTTGCCAATACTTACACGGTTTTTAGAACTTTGCTCAATTACGGCGATGTGGAAAACCACGCTGGTCCTTGGTTTCAACAGAAGAATTTGGGTCGCATTTTTAACTTAGCAGGTTACAAGACTTTTTGGATCGATGCGCAAGATAATTTAGATGGTAACAATGTTTTTGCCTTTCTAGCCCATCCTTTCACGCATAAGTATTGGGCAAATGGACCTTTGGATATCCAAAATAGCACTCAGGATGGTTGGACTTTAGAAGTCTTCAAGCATCATGTGGAACCCCAACTTGCCTCCAAAAATTTTATTCTATTTCATCTCTTTGGAAGCCATGCGATCTATCATAGGCGTTTTCCCAAAAGTTTTGCTAAATTTAGCCCCACTCAAATCCCTTATGAAAACTTGCATGTGCAAGACAACGCAGATAAACAAATTGTCGCCGATTATGTGAACTCGCTCTACTATACAGATTACATCTTGCACGAGATTTTTCAATTTTTTTCAATGCAAGATGCCATTATTCTCTATCTCTCTGATCACGCCGAAGATGTGTTTGAAAGCGATCGAAACTATGGGCATCGCTGCTCTACCTATGGGGTAGAAATCCCCTTTGTCATCTATGTTACCGATCTCTTTAAGCAAAAACGTCCTCAAAAAGTGCGACAACTTGCCCAAGCGGTGCATAAACCCTTTATGAGCGATGATCTCATTCACACTCTTTTGCCCTTAGCAGGGATTCACACTAAGGATAGCTTGGAGAGCAAAGATTTATTGAGTCCGCGGTTTGATGCAATGCGCCGCAGAACTTATTGTGGAAATCAATATCCCTCAGACACGCTGAAAATCCCGACGAATCGGTAGGACCATGGAACTACACGCAGTCAGCCCAACTGCGCCTGAGCTAAAATTTCTGATGCGCCTTTTTGCCTGAAGGTTTTAATCAAATCCTGCACCAACTCTTGGGCACGATCGTGTGGGGCTGTGGCACACTCCTTAATAAAAGTTAGCCCATCCACAAGCCCCACAATGGCGCGCATCTCTATTTGCTTACCTTGTAAGCGCGCATGTACGCCTAAGGGCACCTGACAACCCCCACCCAAAGCGCGTACAAAAGCGCGCTCTAAGCCACAGCACAGCGCGCTATTGGGGTCATTTAAACTAGAGATTTTGGCTAAGAGAGGGTGATTGGCGCACATCTCAATTCCCAGCGCGCCCTGTCCCATGCTAGGAATCATCTCTTCCAAGCTCAAGGGCACTTGATAGGGCAACTCAAGCCCTAGGCGCTCCACTCCCGCGCATGCTAAAATCACCGCTTCAAAGTCCCCACCCTCTAGGCGCTCCAAACGCCTTTGCACATTCCCACGCAAACTCAAGGGGTCAGTATCTACACGCAGGGCTTTAAGCTGCATGGCACGCCTAAGCGAGGTGGTGCCCACACGCGCATAGGGGGGTAGGGCTTGCAAGTTAGGGTATTTGTAGCTCAAAAAACAATCTTGAGGGTTGGCGCGTGCGCTCACACAGGCTAATACTAAGCCTTCTTCTAAGTCTACGGGCACATCCTTGAGCGAATGCACGGCTAAATCAATTTCCCCCTTGAGAAGCAGGACTTCCAGTTCTTTGGTAAAAAGCCCCTTACCCCCGATCTTAGCTAAGGGGACATCTAAAATCTTATCTCCCTTAGTCTTTACAATTCTAATTTCACTCTGTAAACCCAGAGGTTTTAAGAGCTCTTGAATGTAGCCTGCCTGCCACAGCGCGAGCGCGCTCCCCCGACTCCCAATGACCACTCTAGCGCCCATCTTTATCCTTATCTAGCACTTCGACATCGATGATCCCATCATCTCTTTGGGGAGGTTTTCTAAGCCATGCTACCAATAAAGCCAATAAACCAAAGACATCGCAGAGCACCCCTGGCAAGATGAGAAGTAACCCCCCAATGGTGCGCAAAAACACACCCCCCATCCATTGCAGAGGATCGCGCTCTCTCAAATCCAACACTTTTAACGAGCCCTTTAAAAGTGCGCCCCCGCCCAAAAGCGCGCTGACAACAACCTCTAAGAGAAAGGCAAGGAGGCCAAATTGCCCTACCACACTCATGATGAGAAAGACCTCTACCACAAGGTAGAACACCCCCAAGACAAATAAAAAGGGCATTAAGTCAATGCCTCCAAGAGAGTGGGCACGATGGTTTCGCGTGCAATCACGCGCTTACCCAAACCCTGCCGTGCAATAAGCTCTATTTGCCCCTCTAGGGCTTGTTTGCCTATAATGAGCGCGTAAGAACACCCAATGAGCTCAAAATCTGCCATTTTGGCCCCAAAACGATCAAGGCGATCGTCTAGCAAGACATCAATTTTTGCCCCCTTAAGCTCTTCATAGATTGCTGTGCCTAGTGCTTCTAGCGCGCTGTCTTTAGAATTAGCCACAACCACCACCACCTCAAAGGGCGCACTTGCCTTGCTCCACACACACCCCTTTTCATCGCTATTTTGCTCTAAAATCGCGCTCATCAAGCGACTCACTCCAATGCCATAACAGCCCATTTCAAAGTATTGTAAGCGTCCTTCTTGGTCTAAATAGCGTGCCTCCATGCTCTTAGAATACTTATTGCCCAATTTGAAAATATGCCCCACCTCAATGCTGCGTTTTTCGCTCAAAGGTCCTTGACATTCTGGGCAAGCATCCTCTGGGCGGGTTTGGGCGATGTCTTGGTAATTTAAATTGGCAAAGGTGGATAAATCTACACCCACGAAGTGCGCATCAAGCTCATTAGCTCCACAGATCAAACAATCCGCCTCCTGTAAATCCACATCAAAGATCACCTCTATATCAGGCACGAGGTTTTTGACCCCGTAAGCCCCGATGTAACCCACTGGTAAGCCTAACTCCGTGATCTCTTGTACGCTCATCTCCTCTAATTCTAGGGCGTTTTGTTGGGCGCTTTTGTTAAAGGCATTGAGGGCTTTAGTCCCCTCTAATTGATCATCCCCTCTTAAGAAAAACACCACCGGGCGCGTTCCCTCATGCAAGCGCGCTTTTTTGATCACCGCCTTCATTAAAAAGTAGGGGGGCACTTTAAAAAAGGCGCTAAGCGCTTCGATAGTGGGGGTGTTAGGAGTGTGGAATTTAGCAAAGCGGGCTTTGGGGACATTGTCCGGTTCTGTGCGTTTAGCGCGCTTGGCGATCTCCACATTAGCCGCATAATTGCATTGTTGGCACACAAATACGCTATCTTCCCCACATTCGGCTAAGACCACAAATTCCTTACTCTTGCTCCCTCCAATCGCCCCGCTATCTGCCTCCACTGCGCGAAAATCCAACCCTAGTTTGATGAAAATTTCACTATAAGCTGCATGCATGCGCTCAAACTCTCTATCCAAGCATTCCGTGTTAGCATGAAAACTATAAGCATCCTTCATCACAAATTCGCGTGCACGCATCAGTCCAAAGCGGGGGCGGATTTCATCGCGAAACTTGGTGTGGGTTTGGTAGAGATTTAGGGGGAGTTGCTTATAGCTCTTGATATGGGCTTTAATGATCTCTGTAATGGGCTCTTCGTGGGTGGGAGAGAGCACACAGGGGTTATTTTTGCGATCCAAAAAGCTTAAAAGCTCTTTGCCGTATTGTTCAAATCGTCCGCTCTCCTGCCACAAAGAGGCGGGCACGACAAAACCTAGTGTGCACTCCTGCGCGCCATAAGAATCCATCACTTCTTTAATCACCCCCCTAATCTTGCTCAACACCTTATGCCCTAAAGGCAAAAAGTGATAAAGCCCACTCCCCATTTGCTGGATAAACCCCCCCTGTACCATAAAGCGGTGGCTTTTCAGCACAGCGTCTTTGGGGATTTCCTTTGTAGTGGGAGCAAAGAGTTGAGAAAAACGCATTAAAATCCTTCCTCGCTAAACTCGCATTTGTAACGGTTAATAAACATACTCTCTTTACCTAAGTTAAAAAGACTTTTAAGGCATTCGCCCAACATGTCGCCCTCAGGTTTGTGGGCATTTTTTTTGAGGGTGGCAGTGGGGTGGTGTAAAAAGGTATTAAAAGCGTTGTGTAAAATGCGTGCCACGCTTTGCTCATACTCTTGGGGCAAAAAGCCCTTTTTGATCGCGCGGTGTAATTCTTTGAGCGCTGCTTCTTTAGCTAGCCCTCTTAAATCTTTAATGAGAGGGTCGACTTCTAGACTCTGCAACCATTGGGCAAATTTAATACTGAACTGCCCCACGACTTGGTAGGCATGGCGGGTGTCCTTTTGGCGTTGCTCTAAATTCTGCGCTACTACACCTTGTAAATCATCCACGCTATACAGCCAAATGTGGGGCTCTGTTGGGGGTTCAATATCCCTAGGTACGGCCAAATCAAACCACCAACGCCTGAAATTACAGGGGTGTATCATCTCTGTGGTGATCACGCTATGAGGCGCACGGGTGGCGCAAAATAAAAAGGTGTGGGTGTTGATTCCCTGCTCTAGTGCGCTGAAGGGTTGCACCTGTAAATTGGAATCATCTAAACTCTTGGCAAAATCTTTGGCGCGCTCCAAATTGCGGTTATAAAGTTCCACTGCAAAACCCTTAGCTAGTAGGTGTTTACACACCAACTGCCCCATTTCCCCCACACCTACCACCATCGCGCGCTTGTCTACTTCTTCTGTGCTCAAAATCTCCAGTGCCTGCTTGACCGCCACAGAGGCGATCGAGACTGCTTGGGAAGAGATCGCCGTAGCGTTGCGTACCCCTGCCGCACATTTGAGCGCAAAATGAGCTAAACGGCTGAGGTGTTTAGCACACAAGCCCGCTTGCAAGCATGCCTTAAACGCGTCTTTAAACTGTCCAGTGATTTGGGTTTCACCCACCACTAAACTATCTAAGCTACTTGCTACGCAAAAGACATGGTGGATCGCGTGTTCTTGGGTGTGGGTCTCTAAGCTAGTTTGCAGGCTTTTAATGTCCACTTGTTTAGTATGCGCAAGGGCTTTGAGCAGATGGTGGGCAATTTGATCGGGGCTGTGAGCGTAGAAGTAAAACTCTACGCGGTTGCAGGTGCAAAGTGCCATAATTTCATGCACGCTAGGATGTTCTTTTTTGAAGTGCGCTAAAAACTCTAGCAACGCCTCCTGTTTAAAAACAAGCTTTTCGCGGGTATCAATGGGTAAGAGTTTATGACTAAAGCCCAGGGTGAGGTAAAGCGGTTGCATTAAAATTCTCGCTTGATTAAGCTAGAAGCCACTTTTTCTAATGCGCTATGCCCTTTAATGGCTTGCAGGGCACAATGGGCATAATGCTTAATGTGTTCGAAGACTTGGGGGGCGATATCGTGGGTTTTAAATTGTTCTGCACACCATGTTAGGGCTTGTTCATCAGCATTTTTAAAGCAGGCTTGTAGGTGGGCTTGGTTGGAAGGGTCTAGTTGTTGGTACAATAGAATATAGGGCAAAGTGCTTTTACCCTCCTTAAAGTCACTAAAGGCAGGCTTGCCCAAAACCTCTTTAGGCTGAGTGATGTCTAGTAGATCGTCCATGATCTGAAAAGCGATCCCAAAATTGAGCCCGAAAGTGTGGTAGTCTCGTGGGTCTAGCCCTGCCAGCAGAGCCGCGCCCGCACAACTTGCCACCATTAAGGATGCGCTTTTATCCCGAATGATATCAATATAGCGTTCTGTGTCGCTGTGGAAGGCATTAGAAGCCACCACATCTTTAATCTCCCCCCTAGAGAGTTCCATCACGCTATGAGCGACCAATTGGGCAATTTGCGTATCTAATTTGGTGAGCTCCAAAAAGGCCTTAGCATAGAAGACATCGCCCAACATGATGGCGTTTTGGTTGCCAAAGGTGTGGTTAATGGAATCGTGGGCGCGTCTGGTCTGAGCATTGTCGATTACATCGTCATGCAGGAGGGAAGCGCTCTGAATCATCTCGATGATGGCGCAAAAGTCGATGAGTTGGGGATGTTCAGGGCAGATCGCCAAAATCAATTTGCTGCGCAACATCTTCCCCTGTCCTAAAAGACTAGCCATATGCTCCACATCCACGCTCTGCACTTGAACTAAAAACTGCTGGATTCTTTGAACGATTTGTTCCAGCATTAAGGTTGCTCGATCCACATGAGTTTAGGCGAGGCGCGTACACGCAAAGATGCCCGATCTTGTGCGGAGTCAAATTTTTTGAAAGTCAAAGCAAAATAGGGGGGTGTAGGGTCTACACTCTCACTCGTATGTGACTGAACGACCTCTTTAAAGAGGTCGAGTCGAAAAGTATCGCGCTGGAAATCAGGGTAGAGAATGAATTGGTAGGGAAAATCATTGCACTTGAGATGCACCACAAGCCCACCATCTTTAAAGAGTGTCCAGCGCAAGGAAAGGGTTTTTTTGAATTTGCCTAGTTGCAATTCCCCCTTGTAAACTTGGTCTTTTTTGAGTTCCAGGATTTTATCTAGGCTCTTTGCCATGGCGATCCCACATAACACGATCAAAACGACAAAGAGCCTACTCATGCCCCAAAACATTAGCCATGGAAGTCATCACTAAATCGATTTCCTTAGCCCGCACGCGTTCTCGTAGAGCATGATCGAGTTTGCATTGCTTGAGCGATTCCTCAAGTTTCCCTTCCAGCCCCGCCTCCTCCAAAAGTAACGCGCTCAGAGCCTGCAACTCCAAGAGTCGTTCTAGCTCGGCTCTGACAAGCTTTTGGCTCGCATGCAAAAGCACGTCCCCCCACTTTTCTATAGGGTCCCCCTCAAACACCCCAAAAAGGTCGTCAGACATTTACGCTAGGCTCGCCTTGAGCATCCACACAGCTTGTTGCAATTTGGCGAGTTGCTCGTCTGCAAAGGCGACGGTGACCTTATCGCCTGCTTGACCGGCCAGGTCAGAGAGCTGGGCGAAATGCTTTTCCAAATACTCATAATCTGCTAGAACCGCTTCAAATACATCTTTGGACCTGAAGTTGTGCTTGCTCTCTTCTTTGACATGGGCAAGCTTGAGCGCTTCGGCTAGGGTTACTACGGGGACATGCCCTAGCTGAGAAACCAGCTCGGCCAAGTCGTCAAAGAGTTCGGCGAATTGTTCGTAGACTTCTTGGGTAAATTTGTGCACAGGGTAAAAATCGGGCCCCTTGACATTCCAATGGAAATTGTGCACCTTCATGAATAAAACGACACTGTCAGCCTGAAGTTGTTTAAGTAAATCAACCACCTTTGTTTTCATCAAAAACCTTTTCCATTTTATATCCTAGCATTTAGCTAGCACCCTCATTCTAGCCTAAAATACTTAATCAACTCCTAAATTTTGATTCCACTTTAGAACAAATTGATCCCTTCTGTCATAGAAGGATGAGTGTAGATCATGTCTTTAAGTGTATGGAAACCTAAATTTTGGTTGATAGCTAAACTGAAGAGATTGACCAGTTCATAAGAGAGCGTGCAATGCAAACTAGCTCCTAAAACACACTGCTGTTCATTGTCCTCGACGAGAACTTGTAGATAACCTGTTGTGTTTTTCGCGATTCGGCTGTTTACGACAGAGGCACTTTCCAAAGTTTTGACCAAGATTTTTCGACTGGAGTTTTCGACATTCTTGGCGCGCATGCCCACATGGCTGTAGGGGGTTTCTATGTAGAGCACTTCTGGCAATACTCCACGATTCTTAGTGGTGCGCGATTGATCGCCATAGAGATGTTTAAAGGCGATCCTAAAATCGTCTAAACTCACATAGGTGGTAAACATTTCGCCCCCCTTAACATCTCCTAAAGCATAGACATTGCCCTCATGATCGGCATTGGCTATGAGAAACTCGTTGGTGAGAATTTCCTGATATTTCCCCAAACGCAATCCTGCTTTCTCTAGTTGTAACCCTATAGTGTTGGGCACGCGCCCCGTGGCAAGTAAAAAAGCATCCGCTTCTAAACATACCTGCTGTTTTGTTTGGGTATTTTGGTAATAAAGTTGATGGCCCGAGATACTCTCTAATTGTGCGTTACAGATGATCTCCACCCCTGCTTGAGTGAGCGACTCTAAGATACTCTTTTGGAAGAGAGCGTCCTCTTTGGGCAAAAATGTATCGCCACGGACCAAGACACTCACCTTGGTCAAGTTTTTATTCCCTACGCGCCCAAAAAGATTGAACATACTCGCAAACTCTAAACCGATATATCCTCCACCCACAACCACTAAGTGTGTGGGCAGTGTGTTGAGTTGCATCAGAGTTGTGCTGTCATAAACGCGATCGGAGTCAATAGGGACAGGGGGGACCAGGGGCAATGAACCGGTGTTGATAGCAATCTTGTGAGCGCTCATTTCCATGCAACTGTCTTTATGGTAGATCATGAGCGTATGGGGGTCTTTGAAGCTTGCTCTGCCCTCTACAACATGCACTCCCGCATTGATAAGATTTTGGTAGTTTTGTTGGCGTAGTAAAGCGACTAATTTGTTCTTCTCATCTATGCTTTCCTTGTAACCCATGGGACCTTTCTTATAGGTGGCAAGGTGTAACAATGTCTTGGAAGGGATGCAACCAACATTAATACAAGTTCCTCCATACATCTCCCTAGATTGTTCAATCAGTGCGACCCTTTTGCCCAGCTTAGACGCACTAGCTGCCAAAGTTTTACCTGCTTTGCCAAACCCAATCACCACTAAGTCGTAATCAAAATGCATTCATCCATCCTTATTCAAATTTATTGATCATGCACCACAGCAGTATAGCTTCAATTTCGCGCCTCCTCTGTTTGTTTGAGCCATTCACTTAGATTATTAAAAAATATTAAATAATAACATCTAAAACATGGGGCTCAAGAAAGCCCTCTAGTTCTTCTGTATTCTCCAAAGCACGTTCCAAGGCACTATCGCTGTAGTAATGTCCGTGGTAACAATGCTGTTTATCCTTAAAGCAGCGTGGATCGGGGTGTTCCTGTGGGGGTTGCTCATGCTGCTGTGCTAAGGGATTTTCATCTTTATCACGGTGCACAGCCCTATTTTTCTCTAAAGCGCGTGTTTCTTGCACCGCTTGTAGGCGTTCTAAAAACTCTTTGTGATTCTCATTGTCCAATTTAGGCAAGGCGTTTTGATACACAATAGAACCAAAGGGGGAATTTTGATTGACATGAGTCACATTGCCGGTGAGAACAGACATGCAAACCTCCTTGCTTCAAAATATTAACGGCAAAAATCCTCATTTTCTTTAGAACCCATATGGTGGCGGTATCTAAAATCGTACAAAAACTCCCATTTCATTGCCGCAGATATTCTCAATCATATGTCTCCATGCCGAAAACTCTCTAGTTTTTTAAAAACAGCCTAACTATTGTTAGGAAATCTTGATGCAAACCCTTCTCGTATCTTTACCCACAAGTTTTGGCACGCGAGTGGTAGCTTTAGTAAAAATCTGCTAGAATATGGGATAAAGGATTGTGATGCAGATCAAAGTTAAGGCCTTTGGAAATACTCAGACTAATTGCTATATCGCTACCTTAGAGCAGGGCGATTTTGTAGTCGACCCAGGGTTTGGGGCAAGAGAATGGGTATTAGAGCATGTCCAAAGGCCCTTAGCTATTCTCATCACGCATGGACATTACGATCACATCTGGGACGCACATGCACTCAAAAAGGCTCTGCCCCATGTGCCTTTATATGCGCCTGCAGACGATGTATTCATGCTCACCTCTGATTGCTTTTCTCTAGGGCTCACCCCCTGCTCAGAGAAAGATATTCACCCTGTCGCCTGCCATAAAGACACTACCACTCTGAGTATCGCTGACATTCCCATCACCTATTGGCATTTCCCCGGGCACACCCCGGGATGCTCTATGATTGAATTGGGGGGTGTTTTTTTCAGCGGGGATTTTATCTTTCAGCGTAGTATTGGGCGTTATGATTTCCCTTATTCCAATCCTGCCGACATGAAAGACTCCTTGAGGCGTTTTGAAAATTTAGAAAGCTCTCAGGATAAACCCATTTATCCTGGACACGGGCAACCCACTACACTTAAGGAAGAGCAACCCCACATGAAGGCGTGGATTGCCCACCTCTAATCTATTTTCGTACAAGGATGTTTATGTTAAATGACGCACAGAGGGAGCGCTACGAGCGTCATTTGATGCTCGAAGATGTGGGTGAAGAAGGGCAGGAAAAGCTATTGAATGCGAGTGTTCTAGTCATCGGGGCGGGTGGCTTAGGCTCTCCCAATGTGATGTATTTAGCCGCAGCAGGCATTGGGCGTATCGGGGTGTTAGATTTTGATGTCATTGAGCTTAGCAATTTGCAACGCCAAATTATTCATACCACCGAAGAGATCAACAGCGCTAAGGTTAGATCTGCTGAACACAAGATGTTAGCGCTCAACCCAGATGTGCAAGTAGAAACGCATTTTACCAGACTGAACGCAAGCAATGCCCTTGAAATTATCAGAGATTATCATTTCATTATCGATGCCACGGATAATTTTGCCAGTAAGTTCTTGATTAATGATGCCTGTGTACTAAGTCACAAGCCCTATAGCCATGCTGGCGTGCTCAAATACCGCGGGCAGACCATGACCGTTTTGCCCAAGAAGAGCGCGTGTTTTGCTTGTGTCTTTGACACTCCTCCCGATCCCAAACTCAATCCTACTTTTAAGGCTGGTCTTTTTGGCGTCTTACCGGGCTTGTTGGGCTGTATCCAAGCAGCTGAGACCATTAAGTATTTTTTAGGATTCCCCCTACTCACTGATGTTTTATTGGGTGTGGACACTAAGGGAATGACTTTTAGACGCGTGAACGTGAAGAGAAACCCTAAATGCCGTGTTTGCGGGGAACATGGAATCAAAAACCTAGAAGACTACCCGCAGTAATTAGAAAGGGCTTTTATGGATTTAACTTCTGTGCTTGGTGTGATTTTTGCCATTGTGGCGATCAGTGTGGGTGACATTATGGAGGGAGGAAACCCCATCCATGTTGTGCATCTAAGCTCCATCATCATCATCGTGCCCACAACTCTGTGTGCTGCCATGGTCAGCACACACGCCCACCATGTCAAGGCAGCCTTTAAAGAAATCAAGATTGTTTTTCTTAATCCCAAGATCAATCTTCAAGAGACTATTAAGACGATTGTAGAGCTCTCCACGATGGCGCGTAAGGATGGGGTGTTGTCTTTAGAGTCCAAAGTGGCCCAAATTGAAGACGATTTCACGCGCAATGGTTTCTCTATGATTGTCGATGGTAAGGACATTAAATCGGTGCAAGAGAGTTTGGAGGTAGCGATTGAAGAGCTGGAGGAGTATTATCACGGCGCGGCGCATTATTGGATCACGGCGGGCGAGAGTGCGCCTACCTTTGGGCTTGTAGGGGCGGTATTGGGTTTGATGTTGGCTTTACAAAAACTAGATAATCCCCAAGAGATGGCACTAGGGATTGCGGGGGCTTTTACCGCAACCGTTACAGGAATCATGTGTTCTTACGCGCTCTTTGGACCTTTTGGTAATAAGCTTAAAAACAAGTCCAAGGACATTCTCAAAGAGAAAATTGTAATTTTAGAAGGGGTGATTGGGATTGCCAATGGAGACAACCCCAGGGATTTAGAGATGAAATTGCTCAACTATATCGCTCCAGGTGAGCCTAAAAAGTCTATGTTTGAATAATGGCAAAGAAAGCTAAAAAGGTCGAATGCCCCGCTGGGGAGCGTTGGGCAGTTCCTTATGCGGATTTTCTTTCGCTTCTGCTGGCGCTCTTTATTGCGTTGTATGCGATTTCCGTCGTCAACAAAGCAAAGGTCAAGGCACTCAAAAAAGAATTTATCAAAATCTTTGATTATGCGCCTGTGCCCGATTCCGTGCAACCTGTCATTCCCATTCCTCCTGCCCCGGGTGATTTACAAAACGATGTGACAGAAGAGCGCAATTCTAGCGAACAGCTGGTGCGTTCTCAAACCACTATCACTAGGGTGGGCGAGGGGAGTGTGTTGGAACAAACCGATCAGGGTTCTGTACTCAAACTACCCTCTAGTCTCATTTTTACCAATCCCTATAGCGACACCATCAATGCTGGCATGCAGGAATATATTGCGCGTGTGGCTACGATTATCCGCGCTCTGCCTGCACAAGTGCAGATCAATGTCCGAGGCTATACGGATAATACGCCCATTCCTCCCAATGTCCCCTTCAAAGATCATTATGCACTTGCAGCTAGCCGTGCCGCTAAAGTGATGCGCGAGCTCATCGCAGATGGCATCGATCCACAAAAACTCTCCTTCACCTCCTATGGCAAAAATAACCCTGTCGCTCCCAATGATAGCGTAGAGAATCGCATGCGTAACAACCGGGTAGAAATCTTTTTCTCCACAGGCGCTCAGAATGTCGAAAAACTGCGCTCTGTCTTGGATAAGGGTTTAAGTGGAGAGTAGAATTGTTTAAATGGCTTTTTGTAATCTTGGCCTTATTAGAGGCAGAGCGTTTACCTACAGGTGAAGAGCTTTTAAAAGAAGCCAAGCCCCCTGCCCAGCCCCTTAAAGCTATGCTCTATATTCAAGAGCTACCCTATCTCTCTTGGACACACGACTATGGTGCCAAGCGTTTTAAACGCATGCTAGAAATCGAGTCCTTAGTTGAAAAAGTGCGTATCAACCATGTGAGTCTCAACGAGGATCGGTGCGCAATTTTGCCCATTCTGTCCAGTTATACGCTTATGCTACATGAGAAGATGCGCTATGAAGTCTTTTGCGATGAGGCGTTGCGCGTGGAAATCAAAAGCGATCTTGGCACGCAAATTCTACACCCCCATGAAAAATGGCTACCCTAGTTTCTAGGATTTGGGAGTACGCCTGCCATCGCGATTAATGGTTTGGTCGAGGCGATCCAGGTATTCTAAATAGGCGATCAAGAACTTACGTGATAGATGTAATTGCGTTTTGAGTAGGGCAATGTCTATATAGCCATGTTGGCTTAAAAGTTGTTGCATTAGATTTACGACCGAGTCCAGGGTGTTTTTTTCCACAAAGACATTGTGGCATAGGCGCACAACCTTGTGCACACGACATAGGGCCTTGAGTGCCTCATCTCCTGCTTGGCGATCCATATCGAGCTCATGGTAGAGATTATAGGGAGCCTCAGGTGCAAAGCCTGCGCACTTAATGCTCGCATAGAGTCGGTTTTGCAAACTCTCTTGCAGCTGCTCTAATTTGGCACCCTTGCGCATCCATAAACCGCGTGCCTGCTGCAAGTAGCCCTGTTCTTCTAATTTTTTAAAAGCTAGAGTCGCCAAATGCACACTAACATGACTTTGTTTGGCACAGATTCCTTTGACACTCAAGAGAGCATGGACATTACGCGTGTAAACAGCCTTGATGGATTGCACCAAATTTTCCAAAGCACACTTGGGATAAAGCACCATGGCCTGCGTATCCACAATGGTATCGGGGACTTTTCGGGCTATCTCTAGGGCTAGCTGCTGTGTGAGAGCGAAGCGCTGGGTAGCACAAAGCAAACCTAAACCCCTTTGATGCGCCTTGCTTAGAATAGCGAATGCCTGGGGGAAATCCTGCGTTTCTAGGGCATGTAGCAGGGCAAGTTTAAGGGGTTTTTTGAGGGGATCGGCGATGGGATTTAAAATGAGGGCAGCTCCCCACACGCGTCCCTGATGACTTAAAATGATGCGATCACCATAACATGCAAACACACTTTGACTCGTGATAAGGGTTCCATAATGCGACTCTAAGTGCAGAAATTTAGCCTGACATCTGAGAGTCCCTATCTGCATACTTAAAACCTGATTGTGCTTGAGGGAAGGGGTATCTGGTGGAGCTAGAAGCGCCACATCTAAGGTGTTAAACCCGCGTAGAATTCCCTTATGGCTTAAAAGCATGCCAACACGAAGTTCTTGAGCCTTGATGCCCCCCAAATGCAAGGCGACCCGTTCATGGATATTTGCCTGCACCACCTCCCTGCCATGCTGGTGTAATGTCTTCACACGCACGGCTTTTTCCAAAGGGAGGGCATAGAGATTTTCATGCACTCTGACCTGCCCGCCCAGCAAGGTCCCACTCACCACGACTCCCCTACCCTGTACGACGAAGACACGATCAATGTAAAGCCTGAAAAGGTCTTTGAGCGCATTTGTGGGTCTCTTTTTAGCTAAAGGGTATTGCAGGAGAAAATCTTTAAGTTTTTGAATGCTACCTTCATCGTAAATACTACATTTAAAGAGGGCAATTAGAGTAATATTGTGTTGTTTGAGTGTAGCGTGTATCCTGTGCTCCAAGTTCTGGGTTTGAGCGCATTTGTCTATCTTGCTAATCACAATAATACAAGGAATTTGTAAGAGCGAACAAATTAGCATGTGTTCTAATGTCTGTTCTCTAATGCCCTCGTGCGCATCAATCACAAGTAACCCCGCATCCAGTGCAAAGCTCCCAGAGATCATAGTCGCTACTAAGCTCTGATGTCCGGGTACATCCACAAATCCTAAAGTGCGCTGCATGCCCTCAAGATTGCTAAAGCTTAAATCAATTGTCATGCCCGCTTCTCTCTCATGGGCACTTGTGTCCCCCTCAAATCCACTCAAGGCTTTGATGAGCGCACTCTTTCCATGGTCAACATGCCCACAAGTACCCAATAAAAAGTATTCTGCCTTGGGCTGTGAGGGTTCACAAGATACAGAATTTGAGACCTTTTCCATTATTCCTCAATCCTTTAGTTCAAAGTAACGCACCAGTGGTGGCTACCTTTTGTGCATGATAGCATCATACCTCTGTATTGAGGATGGGGAAGCAAGGCTGCGCCTCAAAGTTATGGGCGTAATGTGCGTCTTTGGCTTTAGTGGACGTATTGAGCTTGCCTTTGCTATCCCTTCTAGCGAAGAACTCTTTGATGTCGTAAAGGCTGGCGTTGGGATTAGATTTTGCGTAGCTGTGGTAATAGCTATAGAGTTCTTTGCCCGCTTCTAGCACGGCTAGGGCTTCTTAGGAAAAGGTAGGCAGTTTCAAGGTTTCTTTGGCAAAGAGCCCGCTTGCCTTAGCCTCTAGCTTGCCCCCAAGAAGTCTAAAAGCGTGTGGTAAACATAGCGCCCTCTGGCTTTAACTTCCGCTTCTTTAAAGGGGATGAAGTGATTAGCCCCCTGATTATAAGAAATACGGTTTTGGCCGTGAAAGAGCATGAAAGTCAAGCAATCCCCTAGAAAATCCGTGTCTGCTTGCCACGAGTCATCATGGGGAGCGTAAAACTGGTCGCGGTCGTTGATCCAAGTGGGTTTAATGCAGTGTTGCACGGAGAAATAGACACTCATTGTCACAATGTTTTTTGCACTCACGCAGGTAAAAAGGTGCTTTTTAATGTCATTGGGGCTTAGGGTGTTGCTAAGATTTACCGCTGTATGTCTGAGCCTGCCATGCGTATATAGGCGATGGTGTCGCCCTTTTCGTCGTAGAAATTGCGTAACCACTCTACAATGCTTTTAGTGTGGTCTAAATGTGCCCTAAATTCTTTCACACCTAAGAACTCCCCCTTTGAGTCGTAGATGTCTAGTTTGACTGGGGGGGGGGGGGTAGCTGTGCCACTTCCTAGGCCCCATATTAAAAAGCCGATAGGAAAGCTGCCCTTGACATTGTCAAAAGTGTTGCCAGGGCACATAAACCCTACCCAGAGCTCTACAACTCCACCCAGCACACCCACACAGAGCACTCAGCAGCAGGGTACCCCCTCTAAAAAAGACCCCCAAGCCATTCTAAAAGCCTTAGCGG
>NZ_FZMA01000017.1:0-6254 GCF_900197775.1 Helicobacter salomonis | reverse complement strand
CCGAACGATTGCTCTAGCGCACTAACCCCGCCTTTGGCGGGGGCGTAACGCTCAGGACTATTGTGCCATATGGTACACATTGGGATATGTCTGCCACTCTGAACCCTTGGGCTTTCTACTATCCTGTTCCTCCATGGTCTGCACTTGACTGAGTTCCTCGTTGGTGAGACTTGTTAAAGTTTTGCACAGGTTAGCAACATTTGCATGAACCCTCTAATTGGTCACAAAGATCGCAAACAATGGACCTTTCCTCCAAGAGTCTGGGTAATTCACCGCGCAGAATTAATCGTCTAATTTGTGCTCTGAGTCACATCAGAAATGCACACGCCCAGAAATCTATCCATTTCATCATAGAATACAATTACACCATCTTTTTGTGTCAAATGAAAGGCAGCGATCAAATTTTTAGGTGCACCCCACACGAATTTGTATTCGATATTGGCGCAATTGTTATTAGTAACAAACATAACTCTAAAATTCTAAGGTAGAATAAGGCAGGACAGAGAACGAGGAGTTGTCATGCTGATCAAGGGGACTGTTTCAGACATTCTGGCGCAGGTAGAGGGTGCTAATTTTGATCTTATCATCACTTCCCCACCTTACAGTATGGGTAAAGATTATGAAAAGACGAGAAGTTTGGGGGACTATTTAACGAACTTTGAGTCCGTACTAAAGGAGCTCAAAAGGGTACTTAAAGAGGAGGGGAATATTGCATAGCAGGTGGGTAATTTCATTAAGAATAGAGAGGTCTATCCCCTAGACATCTACTTTTACCCCCCTCTTTAAAGATTTAGGCTTTAAACTTAGAAACCGCATCATTTGGAAATTTGGGCATGGTCTGCATTCTAAACTAAGGTTTAGTGGCCGTTATGAGAGTATTCTTTGGTTTAGTAAGGGTGATAGCTACACTTTTAATTTGGACAGTGTGCGCGTACCAGCCAAATATCCTGGCAAATGTCACTTTAGAGGGACGAAGAGGGGGCAATTTTCAGGCGACCCAAAGGGTAAGAATCCAGCCGATGTGTGGGAAATTATGGCTAAAGATTGGGATAGCCAAATCTGGGATATTGTTAATGTTAAGAGCAACCATGTTGAAAAACCGCCCACCCTTGTCAATTTCCCATCGAGTTAGTCGATCGCTTGGTTTTGGCCTTGAGCAATCCTGATGATCGCATTTTGGATCCCTTTGGAGGAGTGGGAACAACCTTAATCAGCGCGCTGAAAAATGACAGAAAAACGCTCTGTGTGGAGAAAGAAGAGTTGTATTACCAAATTGCCAGAGAAAGAGTGGTGAATCACCCACCCGTCTTTAGCGGGTGGGTGATTCACCGAAGTGATACCAAAAACCATCAAAAAATGTTCTCATGCATCAGCGCGCACCTAGCGCACATCTACACCCTAATGCCAAACCCTAAGCCCAAGATCATCACCTATCTCAAAACCCCCTATTACCCCATCTCTCTTTTGATAATCCTTGTACGCTCTCTCTCCCAAGCACTGGGTGGATACATTTTGTCCCATGCCTCCATCAACTGCCTCTCCGCCTTAGCCAAATTGATCCCATAGGTCTGACTCATGTGCAAGTACGCTCGTGTAATCCAGCCCTGAGAATAATCAGCAGGGTAGGAGCGCCTCTCTTTAAAGTCCGTATAGACCTTACAGTTCCTACATTGGGTGTATTGTGTATTCTTAGGGGCTTGCGCATAACTAAAATTGCTCCGATCCCCGTTAACTTCTCCCACAGCAGGCACGAGATTGAACATATCTGCTTCCATCTTGGCAAAGGTAGGGTCTTGCTCACACGCTTTGCGTCCTCCCTGTCTCCAACGGGCCAAATGTTTACCAAGGTTTTCTGCGGCGCACAAAGCACTGATGTAAAAAGTTCATACTAATCCACATTAAAAATGAGATCGCTACTCTGGAAACCTGCCTATACTCTATTTTGCCAGCCATTCAACGGGGTGTAATCGGCTATAATGATTGCGATGACGGGAGTGCAGAATTGATTTTAGACTTCTGTCAAAAATTTCCCACTTTTGTTCCAGTGGCCTATCCCTATAAAATTACAATTAAAGATCCTCAGGATTTTCATCACCAATTTTACTACTATTGTAACTATGTCCTCTCTTTTATTCCTAAAAACGAATGGATAGTTAAAATTGATGTGGATCACATTTATGATGCTAAAAAACTTTACAAGAGTTTTTATAGCATTTATTATAAGGACCAGATACTAAGTTATTCTAGAATCCATTTTCTAGTTAAAGATGGGCGAGTTTATGTGCACAATATTTACGATTTTGGATGGCTTGAATCTCATGGAGACCAGAACTTGCACTGCAATCGAAATTGTGAGTTTAGAGTGTGGAATATAGATAGTGCATGTGCTGAAAAACAGAACTTTAAGAATAAAATTTTTGTTGGGGATTCAGAGCTCACTCAATGGCACTTCCCTTTTATCAAAAAAGCTCGTATTCATATGGTTGATAGCCTAGAGTGGATCACCCTAGAGGAATTCAAAACCCACCACGCCAAACTGTTAGGCAACAAAATCGATCCAGACATGCTTGATGAAAAACGCATCTTAGAAATCTATGCCCAGTTCAAACAGGTTTAGTTACGAGAGTATTGTTTGCACAGCGCATCCAAGATCGCATGGATGAGTTTGGGGGTATTGTCCTCACCATGGGTTTTGGAGTGGTGACAACATCAAATGTTAAGTATTTGTACACAACACGCAGATATTTGCATGCTTTCTTCATAATTTAGACTTTGTGCCGATCATGGGGGCTTACGGATGATTGTGAACTTTTGCATTAGGATGTAAATATCTTGGGCTCTAGGGATGTCTATGAATACTTTGGAAGCGGTGTTATGGGGCGTGTTGCTGTGCACGGGTGTGTTATGGTTAGGGGTTTTAGCCATGGTGCTAAGGACGAGTGGGAGAGGCGACTTTAGAGCCTTACAGTGGATGGCATTTTGGGGTTTCTATGCGCAGGTGCTGTGTGCAAGCTGTGGAATTGTGATCGACTTGTGTTGTATGTTTTTTGGACATGCATACCCCAAGCTTTGGCCCTTTATGGAATTGCTAGGATTGCTAGGAGTGGGGATGATTGGATGTTGGCTGTTTTGGCATGGAAGGGTGGAGAGAGACTAGAATCGAGCTTGGAAGGGGCTTGCTTGAGAATGGGTTGGCATAGGTTTTGGGGATTTTGCCAGCCACGCCGTAAAGCCCCTAGCTTTAGCTATGGGGATAGTTGGCTAGCACCAGCATGGCTGTGCTAATATTTGTGCAATCAAGGGGTAATACCCTTGGGGTTGGGGCATCAACCTTTGGAATAGGGAGTGTAAGACTCCAAACGGAGCTGTCCTGCTTGAAGCCGCGATCTCCACTAAAGTTAGAATCCCCTGACTTTGGTTATGGGAGAGTATGTCAAGCCTGTCTCTCTACAGTGGCCATGTTTAGCCAATGAGATTGCTACCACGACCTTGTGCGCTTGTTTGTCCAGTTCGCTAAAGCTCAATTGGATAGGCTTGGTCATTTGTGAGGCGCCCAAATGCCAAGGCATTTGGGTTTGCTTGGCTGATGTTGCCTGTAGGGGAGAGTTTGCTTCTCATCTTGTGTTCCTATAGTAGGGATTTTATAGAGTTTGAGTTCTAACGCATTCCTCGAACACGGTGCATTTGCAGAGTAGGATTTCTGCCAAAGAGTTTTAAAAACTTGGTAAGGTTTCGTTGCGGTTTTGTTAAGTCTTAGGTTTAAATCACACTGGATACAATGTCGAAGACAACATAGTACGTGTCAGGTGAATAGTTTTTTTATGGTCGCACTTGTTTGTTACCACTGCTTCGTGATGAGCGAGAATGAACTTCACGCTACTATTGGAATAACCAGCGTGCTTTTGAAGCGTTTGCATTAAGGAGAGAAAAGGTGTTTAAGGCATTTCGTCGATTGCTTAGAGGAATAAAGAAACAAGTTGGACGCACATTAGATCGATATTTGGAGTCAAGATTGGGCACTTCAATTAGGGCTTGAAACAGCAACTTAAATTCTATAAAATCCTATAATTATCTATAAATTTTTTATATATTTCTAAGTTTATCGGTGCTAGCATGTTGGCATGAATAATTTACTATCCATAGGACAAGCGAGTAAGGTTTTAGGTGTCAGTATCCAAACTTTGAGAAACTGGGAGAAAAGAGGCTTGCTAAAACCCGACAACTATACAAAAGGTGGGGAGCGTAGATACAAGCTAGAGAGTCTTAAAAATATCAACAAAAACATTGTTTTTCATAACGATAAGCGCAAAACCATCGCCTATGCCCGTGTTTCTAGTGCCGACCAAAAAGAGAATTTAATCGCTCAAGTGCAGGTTTTGGAGTTGTATTGTTCTAAGTTGGGCTTTAATTACGAAGTGATCCAAGATTTAGGCTCGGGAATGAATTACTATAAAAAAGGCTTAACCAAACTTCTCAACTTTATCCTAGAGAGCCAAGTCAAAAGGCTTGTTTTGACCCATAAAGACCGCTTGTTACGCTTTGGAGCGGAGCTAGTGTTTGCTATCTGTGAGGCTAAAGAAGTGGAAGTTATTGTTATTAATCAAGGCGATGAAAATGTCCGCTTTGAGGAGGAACTCGCTAAAGATGTGTTGGAAATCATTACCGTGTTTTCTGCTCGGTTATATGGTGCACGCTCACGCAAAAATAAAAAGTTGCTAAACGAGATACAATGTGTGGTAGAAAACAATGTTTGCCCTAACCCACAAGATTGAACTACAGCCTAACAACAAAGCCCAAACCCATTTTAAAAAGGCTTTTGGGTGTGCTAGACTTGCCTAAACTTAAGGACTTGCGAAGTGGAGAGAAAACTACAAAAACGGCATTAAATCTAACCACTTTGCCCTAAAGAAAGAATTTAACGCTTGCAAAAAAGAGAAGTTTCCCTTTGTCTATGAAGTTACCAAATACGCTACAGCACAGCCCTTTAACCACTTAAATCTAGCTTTTCAAAAGTTCTTTAAAGATTTAAAATTGGGTAAAGTCAGCTATCCCCGTTTTAAACGCAAAAGAGAATATCAAGGGAGCTTTTACATTGGGGGCGACCAAGTAAAAATCATTCAAGGCGACAAAAAGGATTATATCAAAATCCCCAACTTGCCTAAAATCAAAATGACCGAAAAACTAAGATTTAAAGGCAAAATCAATGGGGCGACCATCACGCAAAGAGGCAATAAATTCTATGTTTCAATCCAAACAGACATTACACAAGAGGAGTTTGAGCGCACACATAAACCCATAGCAAACAACCACACTCTAGGCATAGATACAGGAATAAAGGCTTTTGCTAGTCTATCTAATGGCTTACAGATACAAGCACCCAAGCCCTTAAATAGGCTGACAAGAGCGCTCAAAAGACTTAGCAGACAACTTAGTAAAAAACGGCATTGCAAAACCAAGAATGACGGAGTTAAGAAGTCGCGCAATTATCTTAAAGCTGTCTTACGCCTAAACCGCCTACATACACGCATTGCAAACACCCGTAACGACTTTTTACACAAACTTAAGCACCGCCCTAGTCAGGCACGCTAAAACCCTTTGTATGGAGAGTTTAAAAGTAAAGAATATGCTTAAAAACTCTAAACTAGCTAAGGCTTTAAGCGATGTCAGCATCTCTGCTTTTAACACCCTTTTGGAGTATAAGGCGAAGTGCTATGGGCGGGAAATCTTGCGAGCCGATGTCTTTTACCCCAGCTCTAAAACTTGCTCTAGCTGTGGCAGTGTGAAAAAAGACTTAACCCTAAGCGATAGAGTTTATCAGTGCGGGGCGTGCGGTGCTGTGGTGGATAGAGATTTTAACGCAAGTGTCAATCTTGTCAAGCATTTAGTAAGTGGAGTTCCCGCTGAATTAGCCTAGCGGACATGACGGCTCTACTAGGCGATTTTGCAAAGAATGGCTTAGTAACCAGCATGGTGGAAACAGGAACACAACAAAAACCGCTAAGATTTTTTTCTATTGATAGAATTTTATAGGATATTATGCGGTTTTATAGGTTTGTAGGAACGGAGATTGTTAAGTTGTGGATCAAGGATGATCGGTATGCTAAACCTTGAGATAGGAGTCATGAAAAATTTATTTTTAATGCTTAGTTTGTGCCTTTCTTGGCACAGTCTATACGCCTTAGAACTCAAAGAGGCGCAAGTAATGGTGAAAAAATGGGTGGATGATTATTGGAAAGATTCGGATGGGATAAAAG